>JBAYOC010000195.1:0-3558 GCA_041678465.1 Anaerovoracaceae bacterium
GGGTGGTTTAAACCTTCTCCCGTTTTGCCTTTTTTCTACTCTCCCTGGTGTTAAACAAGGCAAAGCATAAAGCCCAGTTTTAGCACCAAGCCCACCTGCTTCTCCACAAAGACAAACCGATTTATTATGAATAGAATAAATTCTATTTCCTTGAGAATCACTACCGATATATCCTATTTTTCTTCTGTTTACTTCGTTGTTTAATATTTGTACAGCTCGTTGAGGGTTTATTATATATTTTTCATCAACTTGGTCTTCTAATATATCCTCGGTATTCAATATATTTTTTTCATATTCTAAATTAAAAGGAATATTCGTCCAATACAACCTTTTTCTATCTTGTGCAGAAAAATCTTTAGAATTAATTAATATTGGCTCTACTCCAAGATGCTCAGAAATTATATCTTGGTATTCTTTTTTCATTTTAACATTTTCTAGCAAAAAATATTTTGGCTTTACCTCGGTCAGAACCCTTACGAATTCGAAAAATAATGCACTTCGTGGGTCTTGAAAATTTAATTGTTTCCCAGCTATACTAAAACCGGTACAAGGGCTACCACCAATAAGCAAATCTATTTTTTCTAATGAATTACTGTTTACTGACTTTACATCCCCCAATTGTATAGTATTAGGGAAATTATGCTGCGTTACCTGTATAGCTTTATTATTTATTTCTGATGCGTAATAATTGTTTATAGAAACACCTGCTCTTAATAGAGCTAGTTGCCCACACGAAATACCATCAAATAAAGATAATACGTTTATTTTTTCCATTTTTTAACCTCTATAAACGAAAAATTTAGACCTATACTTTTGATAGGCCTAAAACAAAGATGGGGTTAATATTTTAATACTCTTCCTGTCTTAAAGCTTCGTCAACTATTTTATCTATGATTTCTGGTTTTAAGACATTATATATTTCGAAATTACTATCAGCTACGTAAATTTCGTAATCCTCTATATCAGAGCCATAACCTGGATCACTATAATAAGGGTCAGCAGTTATGTGTGCAGGTCTCCCTTTGATATAACTGCCACGAATTAAAAACTTAACATCTTCTACTTCTACTTCCCATTCGCCTATTCTATTTTCGTCCATGCTTTCCTCTTTTTGAATTAATCACATCATCATAAACATCATAGGATTAATACCGCCAGCTTGGAAATCCTTGCCAATCATTTGAGACATCAAAAGCATTTTTATCATGTCGTCACTTCCGGATTTGTCCCCTCTATCTCTACCCATTAGCATAAACATCATAGGATTAATACCGCCAGCTTGAGTATCTACATTATCAAACATTGTAATCAATTTCTTAACCATAGTAGTGTTAGTAAAAACATTCTTAACTGGGACCAGGTCTGCTTTAGTCGCATCTGCTGCACTAACACATGTAACATCACCACTTTCGCTATCAACTTCAGTAACGAAGCCATAACCGTTATTTGTGGATACTATATCTCCCTCTTTAAGAGTCTTCAGTTCAACAGGCATCAAAAAACAGAATTCTGAAATTCTATCCTCACCAAAAGTAAAATCCATATGATCTTCAATTTGTTTAGTAGAACTGTTATAGGATACATAATTATTATCCCCTACCTTAACTGCAATTTTACCGTTCATAGCCATTGCGATTCCATCACTCACTCTTTGAGGCATCAGAGAATTGAACTTATCTTTCATTTTATTTTCCTTCTTTTCATTTGTATTAATTTTTTGTGTTTCGCTCTTACTCATAGTTTTTTGAAAAATTAAAATTATTTTTTCATTATTAGCATCATGAGGTGTTAAATTTAAAATTAATCTTTTTTTACCCCCATCATAATAATTAAAATCATAAAACCCTATTTTACCATAAAATTGAAATTTTTGGTCTTCCTCATAATCTATTTTAATACGATAGAATTCTGTATTATTATTATATGTAGTTATCAAAATTCTTCTAATTTTATCAAAAAATACAGAACTTGAGCTATTTTCTATAATAGCTTTGTTATTAAAAAGTTCGATATCAGGTACATGGTTTTTATAGCTTTTTATGTTTAGAAATGAATAATCTTTGAAATAATCATATTTAGGAGAAATATGATATTCTATTTTATTCATTAATTCTATAGGTTCTTTTTTTAGAAGAGGGACGTTCTTCATTGACTCCAAACTTAAGAACTCATCTTTGACCAACTTTCCCTCAAAAAAAATCTTGTTTAATAATTCAACAAAACTGTTTTTTTCTTTAAAAGTTCTACTTTTTACTGTTTTATATTCCATTTAATTTATTCACTTTTTATATTTTTTTGTTTTAACAGTTTATAGGCTTCGTCATATAGAGGAATTAGTATCAATATAAAAGCTAAAATTCCAAAAATAATATAAACAGCCTTAACCGGCAAAATTGTTAAAAAAACAAAAAACATAGCAAAGATAAAAATAACAAACAAGGACAACCCTAAAGCGAGAATTTTTGTTTTTATATCATTATCCATCAATGTCTCCATAAGAATCTTCAAGCGTGCGGCAATCAAGATACCTATCTTCCCAGCTATCAAAATCATTTGTCAAAACGTAACATTCTGCATGTTCTCTTTTACTATCAATATCAATAACATACAAAAACTCTATATCTCCATGAATCTCTGTAGTTGGTTCATATGATCCTATTTTCCAATCATAGTGTTGTTTATCATTAGACATAAGAGTTTCTAGTGACGTTCCATACTCTTTAGCACCAAGCATAATCAACCAACCCGAAGCTTGAGGAACGTTCTTTCGAATTCTTCCTGAATCAACAAGTTGCATAAACTGGGTAATGGTGTCGTAAACTCCCTCTGGGTACCCATCACTGTGTCGATAAAAAAACAATTTGTCATATCCATCTTTTACTATAATATTAGCTCTTGTACTCATTTTTTCCCCTTTTTTTTATATATTATAATTATATACTTTTTTAATTTATTTGTCAAATTTTTAATTCTATATATTCTTTTATTATTTTTTTAATAGGGTAACTTTTCTTTTTTACTTTAAGCACTTTTTCTTCTAGCTTAAATTCTGGAAGGTCTAAATCTTTTAAACTTTCTTTCAAATACTTGTCAAAATATGAATCAGCTAAGATTACTTTCATAGCTCGTCTGATACGATCTTCTGTTTCTGTAAATTGTTTTCTTCCGTATTTTGAAACTACTCCCTCAGCAATCTGTTTTGTCTTTTCAGTAGCAGGAAGTTCATAAAATCTGTCTTCTATTTGTTCCCAAATATCCTCTGAATACAAATTTTGATTTCCGTATGTATCCTCAATTATTTGACCACATTTCATAGCTTCTGCAAAAGCTTCTTTTCTATCCAGGTATTCATTTTCTTCATTGATAAACCCTTGACACTCATAAGGAGCCTGATGATAGACTCCATAGAAAGCAGTTGCCATATTCATGATGTATCCATGACCTCTAGCAACATAAAGTTTTCCAGTAAGAGGATCAATATTTGCTGATGACTTTACCATTTCTAGTTGCCCCCTACTTATTCTTCAAAGTTATACTACCATTAAAGTCCTTAAATGA
>JBAYOC010000196.1:0-3529 GCA_041678465.1 Anaerovoracaceae bacterium
ATCAGCGAGACGGGGGATCCCTATACGTATCTGAAGGATCATATCGTCTGGGCCTTGCTGGGAGCAGCGCTGATGCTGATCACTGCTCTTCTGGATTATCACATTTATGAGAAGCTGGCTCCTTTGCTTCTGGCTGCCAGCCTGATTTTGTTGGGATTGCTTTTCACACCTCTGGGCGTGACCAGAAACTATGCAACCCGTTGGCTGGGAGTGGGAGACTTTACCCTGATGCCCGGCGAAGTGGCTAAAATTTGTGCTATCCTTTTCGTTGCATGGTTCCTGTCTCGGGACAGCAAGAGAATCCGTTCCTTTTTCAAAGGCGTGCTTCCCTTGCTACTGCTCTGTGGCATCTACTTTGGACTGATCATCATGCAGCCCAACCTGTCTACCGCTATCACCATATGCGCAATCATCATCGGAATGATGTTTGTGGCAGGGTTGAATATACTTTATTTAATCACTATTGGGATGCTGGGTGGCGGCGGTATTTTGGCCCTTGCACTAGCTGACGAAGAGGGATACTGGATGAAACGCATCACAAGTTTTCTGATCCCTTTCAAGATCCCTTGGGCAGTGGCTGGCAAGTAATACAATCTCTGCTTGCATTAGGTTCGGGGGGATTGTTCGGTGTCGGCTTGGGTAAGAGCATACAAAAGACGCTCTACTTGCCGGAGCCGCAGAATGACTTTATCTTTTCCATCATAGGAGAAGAGCTGGGGTTTATCGGGTGTTTGGTTTTGATTGTCGGCTATCTCATATTGATTTGGAGAAGCAGTCATATCGCATTGAATGCTCCTGACCTCTTCGGAACACTCACCGCTGCGGGAATTACCATAATGTTGGCAGTTCAGGTTATACTTAATATAGCCGTAGTTACTTCCTCCATGCCCCCAACCGGCATCACTTTGCCATTTATCAGCTATGGAGGGAATGCGTTGCTGTTATTTATGGGATCCTTTGGCATCCTGCTCAATATATCAAGGCATTCCGCACTTTAGAAAGTTGTCGGTAATAAGTATTATGTAAACAAGGAGACGGAAATGAAAGTGATCATAACCGGTGGCGGAACCGGGGGTCATATATACCCCGCAATTGCTATCGCAGACAAGATCAGGCGCAAGAACCCCCATTGCGACATCCTCTTCGTAGGAACGGAGAAGGGCATGGAAGGAAAGCTTGTCCCGGAACACGGCTATAAGATTCGATTCATAACCGTCAGCGGATTTAACCGGAAAAACTTACTCAAGAATGTAGGCACCCTTCGGGACTACATAAAGGGAAGCAAAGAAGCGGATCGGATTATAGAGGATTTTCAACCGGACCTGGTCATCGGAACAGGTGGCTATGTCTGCGCCCCCGTGATACGTAGGGCGAGCAAGAGGGGGATCCGCACTTACCTGCATGAACAAAACGCTTTTCCGGGACTGACCAACAGAATGCTGGAAAAATATGCGGAAAAGGTATTCATAAGCTTTCCGGAATCCGCAGAATACTTTAAAGAAAAGGACAAATTAGTTGTTACCGGAAATCCTGTGCGAAAAGAATTCATTGTCTCAACGATCTTTGATTACAGGAAAAAGCTGCAAATCCAAGGCAATGAGTTTGTGATCCTGAGCTTCGGAGGGAGCCGAGGAGCAGAAAAGATCAATGAGATGATCCTGGAGCTTACTGATGTGATCCGTCAGGAGTCGAACGCAAGGCTGATCCATATCACGGGTAGCCCTTATTATGATGGTTTTCGCCGAGGGCTTCGCGATAAGGGGATGGAGGCGGAAGAGCGGATTCAGGTTCTTCCCTATGCGCAAAACATTCATGAATACATGTTCGCTTCCGACCTTGTCATATGCCGCTCCGGCGCGATTACTTCGGCGGAACTCACAGCTTGCGGCAAGCCGGCCATTTTGATTCCCTCCCCTAATGTGACGGCAAACCATCAGTACTATAATGCTAAGGCTATCGCCGACAAGGGCGGTGCTGTACTGATTGAGGAAAAGGATTTGACCCGTGAGAAACTAAAAGGTGTTACCTTACGTCTAATGAATAACAAGGAAGCGCTGAACGCCATGGCAAGGGCAAGTGCATCCCTGGGACGTACCGACGGAGCTGACGCCATCTACGCTGAGTTACGAATATAGACACATTTCAAGACGAGAAGGCATACTATGACTTTATAAGAGAGACTATGAGCCCTTTTGCGGAGGTGTCGTTTGCTTGGAAAGTTATCACATATCGGGTGGAAATACCTTAGAAGGGGAGTACCGTTTAAAAGGAGCAAAGAACGCTGTTCTCCCTATTTTGGCAGCAACTATTATTTCCGGACGCACCAGCAGAATTGAAAAATGTCCGCACCTGTCCGATATCCGGACTATGGTGTCCATCTTGAGAGAAATGGGATGCAGTGTTTTGTGGGATGGCAATGAGATATTGGTGGATTCTTCACCACTAAACAGCTATAGGATTCCCCAAAACCTGATGAAAAAGATTAGATCCTCCGTTTTTTTAATGGGACCCACCCTTGCCCGATGCGGGCAGGTGATTCTCAGCGATCCCGGAGGCTGTGCAATCGGAAAAAGGCCTATTGATATTCACCTGGCCGCCCTGCGGCTTTTGGGTGTTGAGATCAGTGAGAAGGGCGGATTGTTGGAATGCAGGGCGAAACGCTTGAAAGGAGCCACGATCCCTTTGAGCTTTCCCAGCGTAGGGGCGACGGAAAACGTCATGATGGCAGCGGTGATGGCGGAAGGGGACACCCGGATTCTTAACCCTGCAAAAGAGCCTGAAATTGTTGATTTGCAAAACTATCTGATAAGTTGCGGTGCAGAGATATCCGGTGCCGGAAGTGAAGAAATACGCATCGCCGGAGGTTTGTCTCTTCGGGAGACCGAGTACAGACCCATTCCAGATAGAATCGAAGCGGGAACCCTGTTAGCTGCGGCGGCAGTGACAAAAGGGAAGGTCCTGTTGAGAGAGGCTGTTCCGAATCACATGGATTCCATCCTGAATCAGTTCAGAGAATCCGGATGTAAAGTGCAAGCAGAGGAGAATTCCATTTATTTGGAAGCACCTGACCGCTTGCATGCTGTCAGACCAATTGAAACCCAACCATATCCCGGATTTCCTACGGATATGCAATCCCAGCTCATGGCCGCTATGTGCCTAGCGAGTGGGACTACGAAAATCACGGAATCGATTTTTGAGAATCGGTTTAAGCACGTGACGGAGCTGAACAAGATGGGAGCCGATATCCATGTCATCGAGAGGACAGCAATCGTGAATGGCGTTAAACGTCTCCAAGGGAAACGGGTCAAGGCAGAAGATTTACGTGGAGGTGCAGCTTTAGTCATTGCAGGATTGGCAGCGGAAGGAAATACCATCGTGGAAAATATCGGCCAAATTGACAGGGGATACGATCGTTTGGAGGATATTCTCACAAGCCTGGGAGGGCAAATAGAAAGAGTAGAACATACGGATTAAAGAAGAGTGGCAGGGGTATCTAAGAGAACATGAAGGAAAAGAACACTAAGAAAAA
>JBAYOC010000197.1:0-3516 GCA_041678465.1 Anaerovoracaceae bacterium
AAAGCGGTTTCAGAAGCAGTTAGCATTCCAATATTGGGAATCGGTGCCGGCCCCCATGTGGATTGTCAGGTCCTGGTCGCGCAAGACATGCTGGGCATGTACGGTGATTTTAAGCCCAAGTTTGTAAAGCAGTACGCTCAGGCCCGCAAAGTGATGGTTGACGCTCTCAACGAATTCCATAGGGAGACCGCAGAGGGCCTGTTCCCAACACCGGAATACAGCTTCAACAAGGAAGTCGATATCCCCAAATTATATTAGTCGTTTCATTCTCTGGGATATGAGGAGGCAGAAATGAAAATTGCCATTATTGGAGCAGGTGCCATGGGGTGTCTCTACGGAGCAAAGCTATCCACAGTACCCGATGTCGAAGTACACCTACTGGATGTCTGGAAAGAGCATGTGGATGCGATTAATGCCAATGGAATTTTAATGGAGGAGCAAGGTGCCCTTGTGGCCTATCGCAATGTGGGGGCTGGAAGTATTGCAGATGATGTGGGACCATGTGATCTAGCTATTATTTTTGTAAAATCAACCCTGACCAGCGCTGCCGTAAAAAGCAACAAGGCTGTTTTCGGGCCGGAAACCATTGCTCTTACACTCCAGAACGGGTTGGGGAACATTGAGCTGATTAAGGAAGTTATTGGAGACAATAACGTCATTGCAGGAACTACCGCTCACGGGGCTACCATGCTGGGACCCGGAAAAATGAGGCATGCCGGCAGCGGGAAAACCATTATCGGTGAGCTTGATGGTAGCGCATCCGATAGGATCCAACACATCGCTCAAGTGCTCAAAGAAGCGGGAATGGAAACGGAGATATCCGACAAGGTCCTGGGACTTGTTTGGGATAAGCTTTTGGTGAACGTGGGGATCAACGCCCTTACCGGAATCACCAAACTGCATAACGGCGAATTACTGGAGCATTCCGAAATTGAGGAGCTGTTAGAAGATGCTGTGACCGAGGGATATAAAGTAGCATTGGCCAAAGGAATTAAGCTCAGCTTTCCGGATCCCGTGGCGCATACGAAAGAAGTTTGTATTGCAACAGGAGCAAACAAGTCCTCCATGCTTCAGGATGTTCTAAATCACAAAAAGACGGAAATCGAAATGATAAATGGCGCTATTGTAAGGGAAGGAGAAAAGGTTAACATTGCAACACCCGTTAATAAAACCCTTACCAACCTCATTAAATTTATTGAAAAACAGTAAAGTGATCGATTTTCCATTCTAAAGTAGGGAGGAGGATGTACGATGAAGGATTATGTAAAGGTAGTAAATGCAGTTCAATCAGAGGAACTTATAAAATTCACTCAGGATATCGTCAGGATTAACAGTGTCTATGATCCGGATAGAGAAGGCGCAAATGAATCAAAGGTCGTGGCTTTCATTTCGAATTTTCTAAGAAAAGAAGGCTTCGAGGTACATGTGGAAGAAGTCGTTCAGGGGAGACCGAACATCATCGCATTTTTAAGAGGCAGCCAGCCCGGAAAAACTATTCTATTTGAAGGTCATACCGACGTGGTGACTGCAGGGGATCCGTCCAAGTGGAAATATGGCCCATTTGAAGCAGAAATCGTAGGAGACCGAATCTATGGAAGAGGGACATGCGATACGAAAGGCAATGTAGCAGCGGCTATATTTGCCGCCAAAGCGGTCAAGGATTCCGGAGAAGCCTTCAAAGGCAATATCCTTCTGTGCATCCCCTGCGATGAAGAGGGGATGATGATTGGAATCAAGGACTTTATCAAAAAGGGTTGGGCTAAAAATGTAGATGCTGCTGTGATCTGTGAACCGGAGGAAAACCATATATGTATCTTCCAGAAGGGCGCAATGCGTGGAATTGTGAGGGTATTTGGAAAGCAAAGCCATGGAGCCATGCCTCTAACAGGAATCAACCCCAATTGGAGACTTGCAAAGATTATCTGTGAATTGGAGAAATTGGAACAAAGTGAAAAGGATCGCTTAGGTTGTCATGAGTACTTAAAGTGGCCCAGCATTACACCCACCGTTATTGCATCTCCGGCTGAGGGAGAAGCGCAGATTAATGTGATGCCCGGGGAAGCATATATGGCTTTAGACATAAGAACGGTGCCGGGGCAGGATCATAAGACCCTTAAGGAGCAAATATTAGATATATACGATAGGCTGGCAAAAGACGATCCCGATTTTAAAGCAACACTGGAAATCATTGAAGAAAGACCCTGGACTGAAACACCGAAAGATGCAGTGATTACCAAATGTATTTATAAGGCTGTCGAAGAAGTGACCAAGGAAGAGCCTGTTTGGCAGGGTGTCCCCGGAGCAACGGATGGAACCTTTCTTCACATGGAAGGAATTCCGACGATTGTAATCGGAGCAGGAGATACCTATATTCCCCATCATGTAGACGAATATGTAGATATTCCTGAACTGATTGAGACGACGAAGATATATGCATTGACCTCGATGTACTTCCTGAATGAAGAGATATAACTGAATATAAAGGAACAATCTATGGAACTAAATGACAAGAGAATCCGAATCATAGTGGGACACTACGGAAGCGGAAAAACCGAATTTGCTGTCAACTACGCTGTAAAAATGGCAGAGCTGGGTAGGAAGACTTCCCTTGTTGATCTTGATATTGCAAATACATACTTTAGAAGCAGGGAGCGTCAAGCACTGTTGGAAGATAAAGGTGTATTGGTTTACAGCAATACTTTTGGCTATGACATTACAGCTGACCTTCCTGCGATAAGCTCCCGAATCAGGGCACCTTTAGAGGATGTGGAATGCAACACCATTGTAGATGCCGGAGGAGATGATTCCGGTGCCAGAATACTCGTGCAATTCAAGAAGTATTTCACAGGAGAGCAGAGTGAGATGCTCTGCGTTATCAACGCTAACAGACCCGAAACTTCAACCGTTGACAGAGCACTATCGCACATTACGCGGATTGAAAAGGAAACCTCATTAAAAGTATCCGGTATTGTAAACAACACACATTTGATAAAAGAAACAGTGTCAGAGGATATACTGAAAGGCTATGAGCTTGCCCGGGGCGTATCTAAGGTGTTAAAGATTCCTATCAAATATAATTGTTGTGTAGAGCATTTAGTAGAGGACTTAACCGGTAAAACAAGAGACTTAGATGATTTTAATATATTTCCTATTAAATTGTACATGAGAGAAAATTGGATGGATCGAGATATTTAAGTACCGTTTCAGTAGTGAGTATAGGAAAATATGAAGGGAAGTAATTATAAATGGCGAAAGGTCGAGTGAGATTTGATGAAGAGAGGTGCAAAGGCTGCGAGCTTTGTGTATCTGTTTGTCCGGTAAAAATTATAGCGCTTCACGAGACAAAGATAAATACAAAGGGCTTCCGTCCCGCCTGCGTTTTAGAAGCAGAAAAATGCATTGGATGTGCAAACTGTGCACTTATGTGTCCGGATGGAGCGATAAGTGTATTTAAGAGGGAGGAAGGTGACGATACGGATGAGTGAAAAGGTTTTAATGAAGGGGAATGAAGCCTTT
>JBAYOC010000198.1:0-3501 GCA_041678465.1 Anaerovoracaceae bacterium
CGTATCAGCTGTACGGAGCCAAACCTGCAGAACATTCCCATCAAACAGGAAGTGGGCAGGCGGCTGCGCAAAGCTTTTATTCCCGAGAGCGATGACTACATTCTTGTGGGGGCAGACTATTCTCAGATTGAGTTGCGTGTGTTGGCTCATTTATCGGAGGACCCCACGTTGATTGAAGCCTTCCGGGAGGGAGCGGATATTCACAGAACAACAGCGGCAAAGGTGTTTGAGGTTCCCGAATCAGAGGTCACCTCTCTACAGAGGAGCAATGCCAAAGCTGTGAACTTTGGTGTCATATATGGTATGAGCAGCTTCGGCCTGTCTACAGAGCTGAACATATCCAGAAAAATGGCCGAAAGCTATATTGATGAGTATTTCAAAAAATATGCCAATGTGAAATCCTTTATGGATCGTCAGGTAGAGGAATGCAAGAAGAACGGCTACGTCACCACCATTATGAACCGCAAAAGGCCAATCCCCGAAATCAATGCCAGCAATTATATGCAGAGACAGGCGGGAGAACGGCTGGCTATGAACAGCCCCATCCAGGGGTCGGCTGCGGACATCATAAAGATTGCAATGGTTCGCTGTCACAAGCAGCTGTTGGCGGAAGGGCTCAGATCCAGACTGATTCTGCAGGTTCATGACGAATTGATCATACAAGCACACCGGGAAGAGTTGGATCGCGTAAAAATCATATTGTGTGAAAACATGGAGAACGCCTTGGAGTTAAAGGTGCCGCTGTCTGTGGATTTGAATACAGGTGAGAACTGGTACGAACTAAAGTAGAACATTTTTTGGCAGGAGCAGAACATGAAGCTTATTGGGCTGACCGGGGGAATCGGTGCAGGAAAATCCACCGTTTCCGATTATCTGAAACAAAAGGGATACCCGGTGTTAGATGCTGATTTGGTTGCAAGAGAAATCGTAGAGCCGGGAACAGAGACACTCTCGGAGCTTTCCCGTGCCTTTGGTGAAGAGATACTTAACCCGGAGGGCAGCCTGAACCGGGGTGTCCTTGCAAAGATTGTTTTCACGGATGCCAATAAAAAGCAGCTGATGGACCAGATCATGCACGGGAAGGTTATTGATATCCTGCTGAGCCGGGCGAAGGCTATGACAGACGAACCGGTGGTATTCATCGATGTCCCCCTGCTCTTTGAAACGGGGATGGATCGTTATATGGACCAGGTCTGGATGGTGGATGCAGACGAAGATGTACGGATTCAAAGGGTCATGAACCGGGATGGCAGCAGCATGGAAGATGTGCGAAAGAGAATTCAATACCAGTCAGGTCGTGATGAAAAGATTCAAAAATCCCATGTGATATTGAATAATTGTTGTGATAGAAAGATCCTTTACAGACAAATTGATGAAAGGCTAAGTGAACTGTGGGAGAACGAAGGTCTATGATGCAAAGACAATTCTTAGCTTCTATATTGTTGATTTTATCGCTGTTGATTTTCGTCGGGTGCGCGGACGACATGGGTTTACCCGGTGAAGAAACAGAAAATGAGCCGGAACGCATAATATCGGCTGTTGTTTCTATACCCAAGGAAAAGGTTCGTACCCTAAACCCCTTGCTGTCTCTGGATGAGGGCGCTTATCATTTGAACAAATTGATTTATGACGGGCTGTTTGCTTTCAATGCCGGTTTACAGGCGGAAGGTGCTCTGGCCGAAAGCTATGAATACGGCGAAGGCGGAACAATTCTTCAGATACGCTTGCGTGAAGGTGTGAAATGGCAGGATGGAGAAGCGTTTACTGCAGAGGATGTGAAGTTCACTATCGATGCTTATAAGAGCGTTCCTGCGGCGCGAATAGGAACTTACGGACCCTCATTAGATTTGATAAGGTCAGCCAAAGTGATCGATAGTCTGGCCATACAGATTCAATTTGCGGATGGCAATCAAGCTGCTCTTGAAAACCTCATGTTTCCCATTCTTCCTTCCCACAAGTACAATAGGCCTGCCGATCTTGCTAAGGATGAGGCCGGGTTTGTACCTATGGGAACAGGTCCTTATCTGATCAGCAGTCTGGAGACCGGAAAAAAGATTACGCTGTCAGGCAACCCCAATTACAGGGGAGCCGTTCCGGAAAATACTCTCCTATTTAAGTTCGTGCCCAAAAAGGAAGAAGCGGTGAATCTCTTTGATATCGGGGAAATGGATATTACCTATTTGAAAGATATCAATCGAAATACGCTGGTGGAGGATAAGGTGGTTACCATGGTACCATTTTTGTCCAACGAGGTAGAGGTTCTCGGCTTCAACTTCAGCCACGGGGCCTTGCAAAATCCAGCTGTGCGGCAAGCCATTGCTCACGCGGTTGACAATCAAATGATTCTGGAAACCTGTTACTATAACAGCGGAATATTGAATAACACAATCTATTACCCGGGCTACATGGGAGTGGAGAGCCGGGGCGCTCTCTATGAGTACGACACCGCAAAAGCAATCGAGCTTTTGAAAAGTGCAGAATATGAAGGTTTATCTCTCAATCTGCTTTTCAATGCGGAAAACCATGCCCGCAACCTGGCAGCTCAGGTGATAAAGTCGGGATTGGAGAAGGCAGGGATTTCTGTTACGCTAATCCCTCTGCAAAAAGATGACTACAATACCGCTCTTGCAAAGGGAGAGTTTGACCTTTACCTGGGAGGATTCCGCTTCCATGAGAACTACGACCTGAGACCGGTTCTTCACAGTGAAAGTGACAACCCGATCAAATATACCAACCCGCAAATGGATGGGTTGCTGGATAAGCTGCAGCAGGGCATCACGGGAGTAGAGAAGAGAAAGACCTTTGAAACTCTCCATCAGCTTTACGCCGGAGAAATTCCTTACTACTGCCTTTTATATAAAACCTATGGTTTTGCTGCGTCCACGAATCTGACAGGTGATATTGAGCCTTATTTCTATCATATCTACCATGGCAGTGAAAATTGGAGAGTCTCCAGAGAGGTGAAGTCGGAATAGGAAAAATCAGAATTTATCTTGACAAAGTAGGGTCATCCAGTTACTATAATATTCGTGGCTGAAAAGCAACATGCGGTTGTGGCGGAATCGGCAGACGCGCACGGTTGAGGGCCGTGTCCGAGAGGGTATGGGTTCAAGTCCCTTCAACCGCACCAAGAAAGACCTTGGAATTTCAACAAGTTTGGAACTCTGAGGTTTTTTCTATGTATTAATAGATACCTTTTAGCGTACACGGTCTTTTAGCAAAAAACGGGAAGCCGTGTATAGTAAGGAAGGTGTTAATAATGGCAAAAATCAGTATGAAAAAATGTGATAAGTTGACTATTGAACAAGGATTTACTCAATTTATTCGTTACTGCACTGTCAAAAACTATTCGCAAGCAACAATTAAGTATTAACAGAACGTATTGCATAATTTTGAGTTGTATTGTCCGCTTGATTTAGAAATAAACAAGGTGGATAAAGAACTACTTGACAAGTATATGCTTTACTTGCGGACAAAGAATCTTGCAGACAAGACGCTTAA
>JBAYOC010000199.1:0-3499 GCA_041678465.1 Anaerovoracaceae bacterium
AAAGCAGAGGACATCGGGGCTGAGTGCCAGGGCCCGGGCAATGGCTGCACGCTGTTGCTGCCCACCGGATAGCTCACAGGGATAGGAATCCCTTTTGTCTGTAAGTCCGACTTGAGCCAGTAGCTTCTCTGCTTTTTCCGAGATGGCATTAATAGTAGCTTTCTTCTCTTCATTTGAGCAATTGTTCTTTTTACATCTTTCCTTTTCCAGCAATTCGGCGGCCAGTGTAATGTTTTTATGTACGCTGTATTGAGGGAAGAGGTTGAAGGACTGGAACACCAGGCCGAAATGCAGCCTGTTTTTTCTTAGCTCCTGCTCACTGGGTTTATTATGCGAATTTGAATCGAAGACGGCCTTACCTGCGACGATAATTTGACCCTCATCCGCCGTTTCCAAGAAATTCAAGCAACGTAGCAAGGTTGTCTTGCCACTCCCTGATGAGCCTATTATAGCAAGGACATGGCCCTTCTCAAGGGTAAAGCTGATACCCTTCAGAACCTCTACATTCCCGAACTTTTTATATAAGTTTTTAACCTCAAGTATTGGCATATCCTATCCTTTATAATAATTCAAGCGCTTTTCTAAATAACCGAACAGCAAGGTCAATATCCCGCAGAACAGTAGGTAAAACGCAGCTATATAGAAGATGGGCCAGATGATGGCCTTCAATCCCACGATGTCCTGGGCCGCTTTTACCAGCTCAACCACTGCGATTACCCGGGCCAGAGAAGTGTCCTTTACCAAAGTTATGATTTCATTTCCCATAGGAGGAACAACGCGCTTTATAACCTGTAGTAGTATAACGTGAAAGAAAATCTGCGGTTTCTTCATACCCAGCACCTGCCCGGCTTCGAACTGTCCCTGGGGGATGCTCTCAATACCCCCACGATAAATCTCTGAAAAATAGGCTGAATAGTTTACCACAAAGGCAACCAGAACAGCTGTCAATCGGCCCAAGGCCGTCCATCCGAATATGAGCCCCGGTCCGTAGAAGACAACAATAATCTGGAGCATCAGCGGCGTACCGCGGATGATCCAGACAATCGTCCTCGTCAACCACCTGAGTGGTGTAAATTTGGACATTGAGCCAAAGGTTATCATCAAACCAAAGGGCAGAGCAAAAACCAGTGTGACTCCGAATATCAACAGCGTTATCTTAAAACCGTACAACAGCTGTAGAGTTACTTCCATAAATGACATAGTAAATTTCCCTTGTTTTTTATCCTAAGGTTGCACAGCAACAATGGTCCGTAGGCATACCGGGGTATGTTCGGGCAGGAGTATGCAAGTCTGTGAACAGTAGCAAGTATCAGTCGTCTTTAATTAACAGCGAGAACATCGCTCAGGCCGTACTTCTCAGCCAGCGCTAACAATGTACCATCTGCAATCAGGTCCTCTATGGCTTGATTGAACTTTGCAACCATCTCGTCGTCACCGATTCTAAAGCCTATGGCATACTCTTCCGGAGCCAGCTCAATGCTTTCGTTAATCACCAAATCGCTGTAGTCGGTGTCATCGCGGATGACGGAACGCGCCATTACAAAGTCCAGTACACCGATTTCGGTGGTTCCGGCTTTAATCTCCATGAGCACATCTTTCTGGGCCGCTGAGGCTATGAAATCATTTGCCGAGAGAACTTCGTTGGCTTCTACGGCATCCTGTCCGGCAGATCCGTTTTCAGCTGTAACAGAAGCCCCTGCCATGCCTTCCAATGTAGCATATTTTTCAGCATTGTCCTTTTTGATAACTACTACCTGCTTATTAACTAGGTAAGAAGTGGAGAAGGCCATATCCTGACGTCGCCCTTCTGTGACAGTCAGACCATTCCAAATGGCGTCAATGGTTTTGGATTTAAGTTCGGTCTCCTTCTGCTCCCAATCTATAACTTGGAACTTAGGCTCAACACCTAGCAATGCGCATGCGGCTTGGGCAAATTCCGTATCGAAACCTGTGAGTTGTCCGTTTTCATCGTTGTAATTCATTGGTTCATAGAGCGTGATCCCAATGATGAGTTCACCTTTGTCTTCTATGTAATCCCAATCCGTCAGAGCCTCGTTGCCACCACAACCTATAGTGAATGCGCTCACTAACAAAATGAGTACCAGTAAAATGCCGACTTTTTTCTTCATCTAACTTATTCCTCCTATTATTATATAGATCTACCGGAGACTAGCATAGAAACACCTCCGTCAAATCGAACATTTCTGATTATACTTTATTGTATTAGCATTGTAAAGTGTTAATTGTTTTTGGACGATAATTTTGTGTAACTCCGATACAAATTATTCCAAGACGTTCTAATTTCAACCTTTTATGGGATTATTGTACCATGTTCTTGCTCCCGCCTGGTAAAGTGTCATAAAAGTTAAAGTATTCAGTGTCTTGACGGTATAATTCAACAGTTGTATAATTTATGAAGCGTACTCATACGCCAATAAATTATTTTCTTTATTTCTTTTACTTCTTTAAGGAGGAACAAAATGGGTAGAAAAATTCCTTTATACCAAGTGCTCATCGTTATGGTCATCATGCTACTCCTGCTGTACTATGAGATCATGGTCAGCAACAGCGGTGAAGCCCACATGGCCTTGCTCGTATCCGCTATCATAGCTGCAATCGTAGCTGTAATTAACGGTTGGAAATGGAAAGTCCTTGAACAAGGTATCCTGGCGGCCATCAACCGGTCTATGCAAGCGATCTTAATTCTCATGGTGGTCGGATCCATGATCGGATCCTGGATCGCCGGAGGCGTAGTTCCTGCAATGATCTACTACGGCTTGATGCTCCTGAGTCCCGGCGTTTTCCTAGTTGCCGGATGTATACTCTGCGCTATCGTAGCTCTGGCCACAGGTAGCTCCTGGACCACCGCCGGCACCATCGGTGTTGCCATGATCGGAGTAGGCATGGGCCTTGGAATCAACCCGGCTATGACCGCCGGCGCTATTATCTCCGGCGCCTATTTCGGAGACAAAATGTCCCCCTTGTCCGACACAACAAACATGGCTCCTGCCGTAGCGGGATCGAATTTGTTTGATCATATCAGACATATGCTATGGACCACAACGCCTTCTCTAATCATCGCTCTCATTATATATGCTGTTTTAGGTATGGGGCATAGCGGGGAATCTGTCGATATGAGTGGTGTTACTATGCTCATGGACGGAATGAAAGCCGAATTCTGGATTTCACCCTTGCTTCTACTTCCACCTCTATTTGTTATCATCATGGTAGCCTTAAGAGCGCCTGCTCTGCCCGCACTCATCGGCGGTATCGCACTGGGTGTAGTCTTTATGGGAGTTCAAGGCGTATCCCCGGTAGATTTTGGTGGTGTACTCAACTATGGATACGAGTCTTCCAGCGAGATCTCTGAAGTCTATGACCTGCTCACCAGAGGTGGTATGCAGAGCATGATGTGGACTATTTCTCTGGTCATGTGCGCAATGACTTTCGGTGGCGTCATGGATGCTTCCGAACAGCTGAAGTCCATGTCCGAATTGCT
>JBAYOC010000200.1:0-3494 GCA_041678465.1 Anaerovoracaceae bacterium
TCAATATTCAAGAGACGGCAACGAAAGAATTCTCATTTACCGCAGATGATATTATTCTCGAGGGTCTTACCCAGGGAAAAACGGTGAACACAGAGGCGATGGATATCGTAGTCTTTGTCACCGGCCGGGTACAAATAGTTGACCAGCTACAGTCAAATCAGTTAGAACTTTATATTGAAGTAGCAGATCTTCCCGCGGGGGACCAAACTGTGCCGCTCATGGTATCAACAGCGGCATCCTTGCATAGTATTACCTTGGATCCGTCGGAAATCGCTATTACGATAATAGATACAGATCAGGAGAATGCAGATGAATAGACTTTTCGGAACAGATGGAGTCAGAGGAGTAGCCAATACGGAGTTGACACCGGAACTTGCTTTTAATCTGGGCAAGATAGGAACTTATGTCCTGGGAAAGAGCAAAGCGAATCCGCTGGTTCTCATCGGCAAGGACACGAGGCTTTCCGGAGACCTGCTGGAGAATGCCCTTACTTCGGGAATCTTGTCCATGGGTGGCAATGTGATTAATGTAGGAGTTCTTCCGACCCCGGCAATCGCTTATCTTGTGAGCTACATGAAGGCCGACGCAGGCGTCGTGATCTCTGCATCCCACAATACCTACGAATTCAACGGAATCAAATTTTTCAATAGCAAAGGATTTAAACTGGATGATGATATCGAGGATGAGATTGAGGATATCATCGTCAGAGATATGGATGTAAACGGTCACATTGAAGGAGACAGGCTGGGCAGGTGCATCAAAGCTGAGGATGATGCGCTTACCCTCTACGGAGAATTTCTGAAGAGCACCATCGACACAGACCTTGCGGGGATGAAGATGGTCATAGACTGTGCCAACGGTGCTTCCTATAAGGTTGCGGAAAAGGTTTTGAAAGATCTTGGTGCTGAGGTTATCGTTATAGGAAACGAACCCGACGGAGTCAACATCAATGCCTGCTGTGGTTCCACCCATCCGGAGAATCTTCAAAAGAAAGTGATTGAGGAACAGGCGGATATCGGTCTGGCCTTTGACGGAGACGCGGACCGCCTCATTGCTGTCGATGAAAAAGGAAGGGTTGTGGACGGAGACAAGATGATCTACATATGTGCCAAAATGCTTAAAGAGCTGGGCAAACTCCACGACAACAAGGTTACGGCAACGGTAATGAGCAACCTGGGTTTCCATAAAGCAATAGAAAAAATTGGTGCAAGTGTAGATGTGACACAGGTGGGTGATCGTTACGTTCTGGAAAGTATGTTAAAGACGGGTTGCGTCATAGGCGGTGAGCAATCCGGCCATATTATATTTCTTAGCCATAGCACTACAGGAGATGGAATCCTTTCGGCCCTGCAGCTTTTAAATGCCTTGAAGCTTAGCGGAAAGAAGCTCTCTGAGTTGGCCGATGAAGTGACGATTTATCCCCAGGTATTGAAAAATGCCCGAATCAAGAATGAGAATAAGAAAAAGTATAGCAAGGACCCCGAAATCGCAGCAGAGATCAAGAGGGTTGAGGATGCTATGGCGGGGGAAGGACGGGTATTGATTCGACCCTCGGGAACGGAGCCCCTGGTTCGGGTCATGCTGGAAGGCAAGGATGTAGAGGATATAACCAGACTGGCAGAAGGTCTTGCCACCTTACTGACCAAGAGAATGGGTTAGGGAGAGTATATGTGCGGTATAGTTGGCTACATCGGCAACGGCTTGGCAAAAGAGATTATAATAGACGGACTGAAGAAATTAGAATATCGAGGTTATGATTCTGCAGGAATTGCTTTGTATCTTAATAATGCGGTGCAGGTCAGAAAGTGCGCAGGCAGGATTACCAACCTGGAGACTGCGGCAGCAGAGCGGGATTATGACAGCCATATAGGCATCGGGCATACGAGGTGGGCCACCCATGGAGCGCCCACAGATGTCAACGCCCATCCGCATTCAAATATGGACGGTACCATTGCGGTTGTCCACAATGGGATTATCGAGAACTACGTAGAATTGAAAGAATGGCTTTCCGGGGAGTACGGTGTCCGGTTTCGTTCAGAAACGGATTCGGAGGTCATCGCTCATCTCATCGATATTTACTATGATGGAGATCTGATGGATGCGGTTTATAAGGCTATCGACAAGATGAGAGGAGCCTATGCCATCGGAGTTATATGCAGCCATGAACCGGATAAGATGATAGCGGTCCGAAAGGATAGCCCTCTCATTGCCGGAATCGGGAATGGCTGCAATTTCATAGCCTCTGATATTCCTGCCCTTCTGAAACATGTCCGTGAGATTTATTTGATTGAAAACAACGAAACAGTCGTTCTGACAAAGGACCATATTAAAATTTACAACAAGGACAGAGTAGAAGTAAATCGGGATGTATTTCATGTGACTTGGGATGCAGCGTCGGCGGAAAAAGAAGGTTACGACCACTTCATGCTGAAGGAGATTCACGAGCAGCCTAAAGCGATAGAAGAAACCCTAAATCGCAGACTGTCGCCTGAGGGGCAGATATGCCTGGACGGCATCCGGTTGACAAAACAGGATATAGAGGCTTTTACCAAGGTTTATATCGTCGCCTGCGGCACTGCCTATCATGCAGGACTAGTGGGCAAATACGTCATTGAGAAGTTCGCGCAGATACCGGTGGAAGTGGACGTTGCATCGGAGTTTCGATACCGGGAACCCTTTGTAGACGACAAGACCTTATTCATTGCCATCAGTCAATCCGGAGAGACCTTGGATACACTGGCGGCTTTGCGGGAAGCGAAGAAAAAAGGAGCCCGGGTGCTTTCTGTGGTAAACGTGGTGGGAAGTTCCGTGGCAAGAGAATCAGATGACGTGTTCTATACCTGGGCAGGACCGGAGATTGCCGTAGCTTCTACCAAAGCTTACACCACACAGCTGATCTGTATGTATTTACTGGCTCTCTACATGGGAAGTGAAAAGGGATGCCTTGCGCCGGACCTGCAGCGAGAGCTCGTTGCTGGTCTGTCTGAGCTACCGGAGAAGTTGAGCTCCATATTGGAAATGGATTGTGAAATCCAATCCATCGCAAAGGACCTGTATATGAAAACACAAATGTTTTTCATCGGGAGAGGAACGGACTCTGCCGTATCCTATGAAGGTTCTCTGAAATTAAAGGAGATTTCTTATATTAATTCCTTTGCTGTGGCGGCTGGCGAGCTGAAACACGGAACCATTGCGCTCATAGAACAGGACACGCCGGTAATCGCCTTGGCTACCCAAAACAAATTATTCGAGAAGATGCTTTCAAACATACAGGAGGTAAAAGCCAGGGGGGCTTTCGTAGTGGGGGTTGCCCAGGAGAGTTGTCGGCAGTTGGAAAAGCAAGCGGACCGGGTGATCTATATACCCGACTGCAGGGATGAGTTTACCCCCATACTTGCAGTGGCGGCTCTGCAACTCTTTGCATATCATGTAGCGCGCCTCAGGGGCTGCGATATCGATAAACCGAAGAACCTAGCCAAGTCCGTTACTGTGGA
>JBAYOC010000201.1:0-3487 GCA_041678465.1 Anaerovoracaceae bacterium
TCGCTGAAAGCGAATATTCGCACTGCACCCTAATAGTTGAACGAACGATCTTGGGTTTCGGCAATTTACTTGCCGGAATCCATGTTCGTAGGGGACAGATCTGTATGGTCCCCGTCGTTCAAACTGCCCCATTCACTTATGGGCCACACGATTCATGTAAACAATCCGGTTTTAATGGACTTCAATTGAGGTGGAAGTTGGCACTGCAGCTCTTTGCCACTCATGTATTCCAGGGGGGGCAAACAGTTTTCAAAGACGAGCCGGGAAGCGTGAAGAAATTGGGCTTTGAGAGAATGATCCCTCAGCATTTTTTCATTCAACTTTTGATCACCATATTTTCGGTCTCCCACTACAGGGTAGCCTGCTGTGGCCAATTGCGCCCGAATTTGGTGCGTCCTTCCCGTGATCAGCTCTACTTCTACCAGGGTAAACCCTTTGGATGTTTTTATGGGCTTGGCCCGGGTCTCCATTGATTTTCCTGACGCAGCATCCTTATCTCTTATCTTAACCTTATTTGTCCCATGATCTTTTTCCATCCTGCCTAGAAGTATCATGGCTTCTCTCATTTCTCCATGAACCAATGTGAGGTAGTACTTCCGGATGTAGCCTCTCTCTCGAAGCATACGGGAAAGGCTCCTAAGCGTCTCTGCATTTTTCCCGAAAATGACCAGCCCCGTGGTGTTGCGGTCAAGTCGATTCACCGGCGAAGGGACAAAGGTTTTTTCCTGTTTCGGATCATATGCACCCGAATCCGTGAGATAGCCCAACACTTGATTGGCAAGGGTTTCCCTTCCCTCCTCCATCGTACCGTGGGTAAGCAAGCCAAAAGGTTTCTCAACTACAAGGAGATTTTCATCTTCATAGGCGATTTGAAACTGCCTCATTTTCGTCCGGGGTTTTTCCCTTACTAGGTAGGCCTTTTCCTCTTCCTCCGATATTTCGATCGTCAGCTGATCCCCTGCAACCAGTCGGGTGTTCTGCTCTACTCGCTTGCCGTTGACTTTTACGCCTGTTCGAAGCAGCTTGTAGATATAGCTTAAGGGCGCATTCCGATAGTATTTCTTCAGAAAACGGTCCAGTCGCTGGTTTCCTTCATTTGCTGAAATCTCAAGTTTAATCATTGAGATATTATACACCATTTGTATAGCATTGGCAAAAAGTATCAGTGGAAGTAACAGAAATGTAATTTGAGAAAACCCTCGTTTTATGGTATATTCAGTCATAAGATAAGATATTTTATAAGGATACAACGATATGAATAGAATTAAAGATTTTATATATGATAAAAATGACCTTTTAATAGCGTTGCTCATCGTGGTCGCTGCCGGTTTTTTGATTATGTCACGGATTGATGTTATCATGGCTTATCCCGCAACGCTGTCCGCTGAGGTGATTGATCCCGGTGGAGAAGTCATTCCGGAAGTTCCGGACACGTCTGTGATTGACCCTGTAGAGACAGATCCTGCAGATGACCCGGATGGAACGAATTCCGGGGATGAAGAGCCGGTTGGTAGCGAACCGGGTACAGGGGGCGTCAATACGGATGTCGGAGATCAAACCACGGGCGAACCGCCGATAAGGCAGGTGTCCATCTACATAGAATATGGGGCCAATGGCAGTGACATTGCGCAACTACTCGTTGACTCAGGCTTAATTGCAAATAAGAACGTTTTCTATGATGCAGTCACTGCGGCAGGAGCGGATACCAAGTTGCAGGCAGGAAGCTTCAAGATTCCTTCCAATGCCACCCCGGCAGAAATTATTAGAATTATAACCAACTAAACTTAGCCACGGGGACAGACCCGTGGCTGTTTTTGACTTCAAGACTGCTTTTCTATTCCTCCAACAGCGTAATCATTTTATCCAATCGCTTCTGCTGCTCCGGATTCATCACGCTCCGCAGTGTTTTTATCGCTGCAATCTGCTTTTGATACTGAGCCGGATTATTATTCATAATCCTCTTTAACTCCCGGATTTCTGCAATCAGAGCATCTTCGTTTTTATTCTTGTAGCCGTTGGCCACATCCACCGCTGCCTTCACGGCTGTCTGCGCGTTGTCTTCCAATCCCAGCTGATCTGCCAGGTCAGAAAGCATTTGTTGATTCAAATCCATACACATAACCACCCTTCTTTACATATTATAATATAAGCGCAAGCCGCTGCTCCGGCTTGCTTCACAACATTACAATAAATACATCCGAGACAAAACCGATAGGTTTTGTTACATGAATTGTATTTATTATAGTCTATACTATGGTTTTGGGAGGTTACATATGAATCCTGCGTTAATCCTTATCTTGATCCTGGCATTGGGCCCCGCTACCGGAAAGCACACCCCCCCCCTGCCACGCATTCGACCACCCCGCCTTCCAAAAGGTCCTGCCTATATTGACACTTTTAAAATGGAGATGGCGCTGGATCGCCTACAAACCATGACCAATGCCATAGAAAAAATCAATCATCTCAATCAAGCCCAAAGAGTTCCGCAACCAAAGGGCAAGCTGCCTTCTATTGACAGAGTTCAAGAATCTCTGGAAGCAGTGAAAGGCTTTCTGGCAGACGGAAAACCCAGTCGCCAGGTAGATACACTCTCTAATACCCTATCCGGCGTCAAGAACCTGGGAAACCTGGATGAAATGATGTCGACTATGGGCCCGGTTTTAGCCATGATGAAAAATGTCGATAATAAATAAGATATAATCTTTTTGTTAATTCTATCCTGTAAAGGCTTTGTATTTTTAGCGGAATACTATATAATTATGATGAAATTAATTTTGATTTGCAATAGATAAGAAATGCGAGGTGGTACTATGGCTTTCGTTACTTCCAAGGAAATGTTCGCAAAGGCATTAAAGAGCGATTATGCAGTTGGAGCCTTTAACGTCAACAATATGGAAATCATTCAGGGAATTGTTGATGCTGCAAAAACAGAAGAGGCACCGCTCATTCTTCAGGTCTCCGCGGGAGCAAGAAAATACGCAAGACCTGCTTACTTGCTCAAGTTGGTAGAAGCAGCGATTCTTGACACGGATTTAGATATCTGCCTTCACCTGGACCACGGTGAAGATTTTGAGATTTGTAAGAAATGCGTAGATGACGGCTTTACCTCTGTCATGATCGATGGTTCAAAACATCCTTTTGAAGAGAATATCGCTCTTACAAAACAGGTGGTTGAATATGCCCACGCAAAGGGCGTTGTAGTCGAGGCGGAGTTGGGCAAGCTTGCCGGCATAGAGGACGATATCAAGGTGGATGTCCGTTCTGCCACCTTTACGGATCCCGACGAAGCGGCGGAGTTTGTGGAGCGAACCGGAGTGGACTCTCTGGCTATTGCCATTGGCACAAGCCACGGCGCTTACAAATTTAAGGGCGATCCCTATCTGGATTTTGAGCGCCTCGAGAAAATCAGCAAGCTCTTGCCAAATACCCCTTTGGTTCTACACGGGGCCTCTACTGTGCTACCGGAATTCGTGGCCCTCTGCAACAA
>JBAYOC010000202.1:0-3486 GCA_041678465.1 Anaerovoracaceae bacterium
GCTCTTCTCCATGTTTATGCAGTATTCCTATAATTTTGTTGACAGCATGTTCATTTCATGGGTCAGTGAAGATGCCCTTACTGCTGTTTCTCTTTCGTTCCCGATTACGACGCTTATGATTGCATTGTCTATATGGCTGGGTGTAGGGATTAACGTTTTGGTAGCGAAATATCTGGGACAAGGTAAGCAGGATGAGGCTAATAGTGTTGTCTCACATGGACTAATCCTTTCATCGGTATGCGGAACTGCTATGGTTATTATTCTATTGATCATTATAAAGCCGTATTTTCTATTGTTTACAGATGATCCGGTTATCTATGAACTCTGCTTGGATTATATGTATATATGTGCCTTGTTCCAGCTTCCGAATATGGTGCATATTGCAATTCAAAAGATTATACAGGGCACAGGCAATATGATTGCACCCATGGGCTTTCAACTTGCAGGGGTAGTTCTGAATTTCATCCTTGACCCACTCTTGATCTTCGGGCTGGGACCCTTTCCGGAAATGGGCATAAAAGGTGCTGCCCTATCCTCCTTATTAGGTTATACACTATCCACGGTCCTGGCTTTTTATATGTTGATTTTCACAAAGCAAAAGGTTCGGATAAAGACGAAGGGATTAAAACTTAATTTTTCTATTTTTAGAGACATCTTCGTTATCGGTTTCCCATCTTTTGTTATGAATGCGTTGGGAGCTTTAATGGTCACATTTGCAAATATATTTTTGATTGCCTACTCAACAACTGCGGTAGCTTTCTTTGGAGCTTATTTCAAAGCACAGCAGATGGTAGTAATGACCGTAAACGGTTTGATCCAAGGTTGTATACCGATTATGAGCTTTAACTACGGTGCAAAGAACAAGGAACGCCTGGATCTGGCATTTAAGTACGGAACGATAATTGCTGTCGCTATGATGGGAGCGGGAGCCTTATTTTTGTCAGTATTTCCGGTACAGATACTCAAGATATTCATGGCCTCCGATGAGATGATGTCATTTGGAATTACGGCTCTGCGAATTATGTCGGCAAGCTATATCTTCAATGGTATCACTACTATGGTAGCGTCCTACTTGCAATCCACGGGAAAAGTAAGATACAGCATTCGAGTTAACCTGATGCGACAGCTGATAATCTTGCTACCGGCCATGTGGTTGCTGACGAATCTGATAGGGATGAGCGGGGTATGGTTTGCTTTTATCGTAGCGGAAGTTTTAACATGCGTGTACAGTTTTTATGTCTATAAGAAGAACCCTCTGGAATTTGAATGAATTCTCTGTTCCGTGTTCTCCTCCATAAATAGTCCGAAAAATATGATATTGATGATGCTTATTGACATCAACGCTTTAGTGTAGTAGTATGGGGCAGTGATAAATTACGAAAGGCGACTACATAATGAAGCGGTTTGACAAAATTACACCGGAAGGCACAAAGGATCTACTCTTTGAAGAATGCAGGATACAGAAGGAGATTACGGATCGCCTCCATACTGCATTTACAGATGACGGCTACCACCAGGTGGTGACGCCGGGTTTTGAATTTTACGATGTTTTCTCCACCGCGGAGATGTATTATCCCCAGGAGACCATGTACAAATCTACAGATAATAAGGGTAGAGTGCTGGTGGCAAGACCGGATTCAACCATTCCCATCGCCCGTCTGGTCTGTTCCCGCTTGAAAGACTATCCTATGCCCTTGAAGCTCTACTATGAACAAAAAGTATTTCGCAATAATCCCGGCCTTCGTGGACGCAGTAATGAAATGCTGCAGATGGGCGTGGAGCTCATTGGAGATGCATCCTTTGAATCCGATTTAGAATTGCTGGCCTTGAGCATAAAAGCGCTTTCTTCCTGCGACTCCGGGGATGTTCGAATTGAACTGGGCCATGTAGGCATTTTCAAATTATTGATGGAGCAATTAAACATTGATTCCGATGGTAAGGCCGGTATTCACCAATTCATTTCCACCAAGAACTATGCCGCTTTGTCTTCCAAACTGGATAAGTATGAACGAGATCAGACTGCGGCTATTTTGCGGGAACTTCCCAAGCTCTTCGGAGGCAGGGAAGTCTTTGATAAAGCTAGGAATTTGTTTAACGGTTACGATGAAAAGCTAATCGAGATGCTGGAATACCTCGAGTCGATCTATGATGCCTTGACGGATCTTGGACTAGAAGAAAGCGTAATTATAGATTTTGGCCTGGTCAACCAAGCGGACTATTATAGCTCTCTCGTTTTTAAGGGCTATACTTCAAAAGCAAGTGAACCGGTATTGTCCGGTGGCCGTTACGATAACTTACTGAAGGATTTTGGGTGTGACCTTCCGGCCACGGGCTTTGCGGTCAATGTGGATCAAATCTCTACCGGTATCCTCAATCACGGCGAGAATGGCCGTTCGCCTAATGGAGATGGGAGGCTGCGTATCGCTCTTACAAAAGGACGGCTGGAAAAGAGCGCCCTTGAGTTATTCGAAAAGATGGGATTTGACTGCAGCCATCTGAATGATAAGGGGAGAAAGTTATTCCTCACCATTCCGGATCAAAACATCGATGTGGTATTTGGAAAAGCAGCCGATGTAATCACCTACGTAGAACACGGCGTCTGCGATATGGGTGTGGTAGGCATGGACACCATTATGGAGCAGGGTGGTAGCTTCTACGAGATGCTAGACCTGGGCTTTGGCCGATGTCGATTCGTTTTAGCTGCAAGGTCGGATAGGGATTTCTACTCTGGATACTCTGTAAAAAAAGTAGCTACGAAATATCCGAAAATCACCAGGGATTTCTTTGAAGAAAAAGGAATGGACGTACAGATAATTAAAATAGAAGGCTCAGTGGAACTGGCTCCTCTGCTGTCCTTGGCAGACGGTATTGTTGATTTGGTAGAAACGGGGAAAACGCTGGCGGAAAACGGCCTTGTTGTCGTGGATGATATCCGGAAAATATCAGCCCGTCTCATCGTCAACGAGACCAGTATGAAGCTGAAGAAACAATCCATTGATGCCTTCATCAACAACATGGCGGAAAAAGTCGAAGAGCGATAAGACATGAGCACAACAATAAGAATAATTGGGGAAAGGCTATGCGAATCATAAAGAGCAATCAAATAAATATACCTCCACTCATTAGGGAGATGAAGAACCGGGCCGGTGAGACAGACCGGGAAGTAAGGAGCGTGGTAGAAGCCATAGTGAGTGATGTCCGAGATGGGGGAGATGAGGCGGTTCGAAAATATGAGCGCAAATTCAACGGAATCGCTTTCGAGCCATTTGAAATACCTCCGGAAGCAATGAAAGGGTCATTTGACCATGCAGATGGCAGGTTCAAGCAAGCCCTTAGCAACGCTTCAGAAAATATAAAGGAATATCATGAACAGCAAATTCAAAAGGGTTATGAGATTCAGAGGGCAAGTGGCGCTTTGCTTGGACAGATCATAAGAGGGCTTGATCGCGTGGGAATCTACGTCCCCGGCGGTACCGCTGCTTACCC
>JBAYOC010000203.1:0-3485 GCA_041678465.1 Anaerovoracaceae bacterium
AAAGTGGCGGAGTGCATCTATCGCGGGATTATGGAATACACGGGAAAAGAAGGGAGGGCCCCGCTTCAGGTTATTGACAATCGCGGATAGCAGGAATTGGGATGTGGAATAAAATAGAAACTATTACAATAAATAAGGGTTTTGAATAAACGGCGAACAAGCTGTGGATAACCTTTTCCTTTTATTTGAAATAAATCGTAGAAATCTATAGAACGCAATGGTTTGGTGTATTTTTGTTATCCACAACCCACCGGGGATAACATTGTATACAAAGTTATTTTTCATGTGGAAAACTGACAATATGCCCTATTTTTCGACATTGTTACAGTGTTGAAATCTGTTCGCAAACATCCAAACACCAGTTGACATAATACCTATGACAACAGGATTGAAGGAAGGGACAAGCCATGTTAAAAGAAAACATTTTCTACAAGGAAGATCTTCCGGTGAACTGCACTGTGATGAATATCGACGAGTATCCCATTCATTTCCACAACGATCTGGAAGTAGTATTCGTGCTTAAGGGTAACGTGAGGTTAAAGAACGGGTATTACAATTACGACATGAAAGCCAACGACATCTACATACTCAACGACAGAGAAATCCACAGCTATTACGGCATGGGAGAGCCGAATGCTGTGCTCATTTTGCAGTTAAGCCTTTCCTATTTTTCGCGCTACTACGAGATTCTCAAGAACAGTTTTTTTATAACGGACATGAATGGTGCTGAGGATGAGAGCATAGAAGAGCTGCAGGAATTGATCGCTCGAATATATTTGGAAAACTTAAATCGTGAGTGTGATTATGAAAGAAGAATTATAGGACTGGTCCATAGCCTGATTGGATGTCTGATCAGCAACTTTCAATACTTTGCCATGGAGGACGGAAGGTTTGTAAACGAATCCAAGAATAAGGGAAACAAGATACTTGCAGGGCGCCTAAACCGCATTACCAATTACATGTATGAAAACTATAGCAGACGACTTACACTGACAGAAATCGCGGAATTGGAACATTTGAGCATCTATTACCTCTCGCATTTCATTAAGGAGGCCACCGGTCTCAGTTTTCAGGACCTTCTCAGCTTTATTCGGGTGGAAGAATCGGAAAAGCTGCTTCTGGGCACAGATAAAAAAATTGGTGTCATTTCTGTGGAGTCGGGCTTTTCTGCGGTCCGGTACTATATTAAGTACTTCACCAAATGGTTTGGCATGCATCCCACAGATTATCGCGAGAAATATACGGAGCACGTGCGAAGCAGAGATACAGCCGGCCGATTTTCTCTTGTGTCGAAAGATGAGATTAAGGATCTGTTGCGCCAACACATAGAGGATATCTTTCATGTGGCACAAAGCGACAGAACCTTGGTAGTAGCGGTGGATTTTGATACAGAAGAGACTTTGTGGAAAGAGAGCAGTCTTTTCTATATGTTTATCGCTTTGATGGAGTCGGACTATATGAGGCCTATGGCGGAACTGCTGGCTTCCATAGGGATGCGGGCGGAAGACATCGTCGCTGGGGCACCGGGCTACATCATCATGAGAAGCAGCAAGGATGGCAAACATGGGACGCATGCGGGTTACAGCATTCTCTTTTACAATTTCAGCGATAGCTTGATTAAAACCGCTCCCGGATTTTTATCGCAAAGCTTAATCGAGCAAGAAATCAAAACCTATGCAAAGCAGACGGAGTTTTTCATCAAGCTTACCGGGCTTTCCGGGCAGTATCGCATAGCCAGGTGTCAGTTTAATAAAGAAGCCATATTAGCTCGATATGGACGTGGTATCAATGAAATAGTAGATGCAGGCAACCGTGAAAAGCTAGTGCAAAGCTGGCGGGAGGCTCCGGTTTTTTCTGTGGATACAATAACGGCATCTAAGGTTCTGAATGTACAGGCACAGTTGCCAGGAAGCAGCATAGAGCTGGTATTGATAGACCCCGTTTAGGTCCTTGAAACAAATACTCTTTTGTGGTTAAGGATGATTTATTCCTCGAAAACAGCAAAGCGATACATTTTTTAAGCAAATATATAATTGAATATTCTGACTAAATATAGTAGTCTAAAGTTGCTGAAGACGTGGCATGAAGTCTGTTACCAATCAATTATATTAATGTATCGCGGGAGGTATAAGTATGGACATGAAGCTGTTAATTATCGGTACCGGTGGTGTTGGTACATCCGTAGCCAAAATCATCAAAAGAGCCGGAAAAGAAGGCGAATGGGCACAGAAAGTAGTGCTTTCAGACTATAATGTGGCCAGATCAGAGGCAGTTGCAAAGAATATCAACGATCCCCGCTTCGTTCCGGAGAAGATCGATGCAAGAAGTGCGGACAGCATCAAAGAAGTGGTGAAGAAACACGGGATTACCTGGATTCTCAACACGGTAGAGCCCGAGTTCAACGAGAACATCTTTGATACCTGCTATGATCTAGGTATCGGTTACATGGACTGTGCTATGACGCTGAGCAAGAAGCATCCGGAAAAGCCTTATGAACTGGCTCATATCAAATTGGGCGACTATCAATTTGAGAGACATGAAGCATGGAAGAAAAAGGGCGTTATGGCCCTGGTAGGTTCCGGTGTTGAGCCCGGAATGGCGGACGTATTTGCCAAGTATGCACAGAAGCATCTCTTTGACGAGATCGATGAGATCAACGTGAGAGATGGCGACAACTACGATATTCCCGGTTACGAAGGCGTTGCGTTTGGATTCTCCGTCTGGACAACCATCGAAGAATGCCTGAATCCACCTCATGTTTGGGAAAAGGGCAAAGGCTGGTTTACCACAGAGAACTTTTCCGAGCCTGAGATTTTCAGCTTCCCCGGAGGCATCGGCGACGTTGAGGTCATCAACGTAGAGCATGAAGAAGTTATGCTGGTACCCAGGGTTATCGACTGCAACAGGGTTACCTTTAAGTATGGCGTCCCTCGTGAGATGAGACAGCTACTTCTGAACCTGCGCGAAGTAGGTATGGCAGAGGCAGAAAAGAAGATCAAAGTGGGCGATTCCGAGATTGCACCCAGAGATTACCTAGTCAAAGTCATTCCCGATCCTCAGGAAGTGTCCAAGGGGATGATCGGAAAAGGTTGCGCAGGGACTTGGGTCACCGGAAAGAAAGATGGTAAGACCAGATCGGTCTATCTCTATCAGATCGCCGATAACCAGGAATGCCTTGGAAAATACGGCACCAACTCTGTAGTAGCGCAGACTGCTGTGAGCCCAACCATCATGCTGGAGCTTATTGCAAAGGACATCTGGCATCTTGAGGGTGTTCATGGTCCTGAGTCCTTCGATCCGGATCCGTACATAGAGAGACTTGCTAAGTATGAATTCCCGGCGGGCCTTGAGGAAAAAGACTCCGAGTATGCAGAGATGCTGCACCAGAAGTCTTTGCTAACAGTATAAAAAATATGATTTAATAAAAAAGAGCCACGGGGACAGACCCCGTGGCTCTTTTTGCCCCCGGAGGGACACACCTTTAT
>JBAYOC010000204.1:0-3464 GCA_041678465.1 Anaerovoracaceae bacterium
CGGGTTAAAATCTTCGCTGAGCACGACTAGCTGGAAGTTATTGTTGATGGCCGCCTCTCTCGCGGCAGCCTGAAAACTCCCATGCTTTTCGAAGTTCAGAAGGTGATAAATCGTGTTATTGATTAGATTGTTTGAAAAGGTCTCATTCACAGATGGTATTCCCCTTTCCCTTTAATTTCCTACTCTTGCTTGTCTTTCTCCCCGTCATCCTCTTCGTCGCCGTGGTCTTCCTCGTCATCGTCATACAGCGACCCGGTCACATCCTCATCAAAGTCATCATCGTCATCCTCATCAGCTTCCTCTGCCGCTAACTCGGCCAGGTGCTCTGCAGCTTCTTTTGCGTTGTTCTCTTCGATGGTTCTCGCTTGCTCCTGCGTATCTGCGATGAGCTCCTCCGCTGTCTTCTCTCCGGTAAAGAGCTTTTCGAACTGGGCAGCATCTAAAGTCTCAAGTTCCAGCAAGACCTTTGCTACGAGATGGAGTTTATCAATATTATCGGACAGCAGCTTTTCTGCCTTTGCAAAAGCGCCTTCAATGATATCTCGGACCTCTTCGTCAATTTCCTTGGCCATTTCCTCAGAGTAATTCTTTCTGGTAGAGAAGTCCTTGCCGAGAAATACCTCATCAGAAGAGCTGTAATTGACAGGTCCCAGGCGCTCGCTCATTCCGTACTTCGTCACCATGGCTTTGGCAATCTCCGTGGCCCGCTCGATGTCGTTGCTGGCTCCGGTGCTGATATCGTGAAGGGTAAGCTTTTCGGCGACCCTTCCACCTAACAGGTGAACGATTCTATCCTGCATATCCGTCTTCGTTTGGAAATACTTGTCTTCCTTTGGCAGAATCATAGTAAAGCCTCCTGCCAGACCCCTTGGGATGATGGTGATCTGGTGAACCGGATCTGCATTTGGAAGCAATCTGGCAACCAGAGCATGACCTGCTTCATGGTAAGCCGTCAGCTTCTTCTCCGCTTCACTGATGACCCGGCTCTTTTTCTCCGGACCTGCTATGACTTTCGTAATAGCTTCTTCGATTTCATCCATCCGTATTACTTTGCCATTCCTCCTTGCGGTGAGCAAGGCAGCTTCATTCAGCATGTTCTCTATGTCCGCAGGGGTAAAACCCGGTGTCCTTCTTGCTAAGACTTTTGGATTCACATCCTCTTGCAGAGGTTTGTTGCGGGAGTGCACGCGAAAAATAGCTTCTCTTCCCCTGATATCGGGAACGCCGATGACAACTTGACGGTCAAACCGGCCCGGCCTGAGCAAAGCCGGATCCAATATGTCAGGACGGTTGGTTGCCGCCAATATTATGATACCACTGTTATCTCCGAAACTATCCATCTCAACCAATAGTTGGTTCAGTGTCTGCTCTCTCTCGTCATGGCCGCCTCCTAAGCCTGCCCCTCTTTTACGGCCGACTGCATCTATTTCATCAATAAATACGATACAAGGAGAATTTTTCTTAGCTTGCTCGAATAAATCTCTCACACGGGATGCGCCGACGCCTACGAACATCTCGACAAAGTCCGATCCGCTGATAGTAAAGAAAGGAACACCTGCTTCACCCGCCGCTGCTCTTGAGATGTAAGTCTTTCCTGTTCCCGGAGGCCCTACTAATAGGATGCCTTTCGGGATCCTGGCGCCTAGATTTCTATATTTTTTGGGGAATTTCAGGAAGTCCACTACTTCAGCCAGCTCTTCCTTTTCCTCGTCCAGGCCTGCCACGTCACTGAATGTAACGAGTCTGCGTTCATCTTCTTTATGGAGCTTGGCTCTGCTCTTGCCAAAGGACATAACGCCTTTCCCTCCGCCCTGGCCTTGTTGCATAAAGACGAACCAGAAAAGAACAAAGATAAGTATCATTACCAAAGTAGGCAGTAGCGATAGAATCCACGAAGAGTTGGAAGGTTTTTCGCTGGTCACAACCAGCGTGCCCTCTTCTATTTGAGGGAAAATGTGTTTTTCACTCAATAGCATCAGCTCTATGTCGCTAGGGGCATAGGTTGTCACGACCTCTCCCGACCGCAGCGTACCTATAAGCTTTGGCCTTACAATTGTAAGCTCCTCAACTTGTTTTTTTTGAACGTAGGTAACGAAATCCGAAAACTCAACTTCCTTAACCTGAGTGCCCTGGTTCCCTTGATAGACCCAGGTAACACCCATAACCAACACTAGGATGATTATATAAACACCGATATTTTTGGCGACTCTATTCAACGATAAGATTCCTCCTTTTAATTACTACGAAATCATCGCAATATTGTATCATACTAATGGGACGTATTCAACACAAACTATCTCAGTTGTTGCACCCGTCGCCTTATATTTTTCATTGATTCGATATCCGACTACCCACAACACTTCCTGACCGGAGCACAGCAATGGAGTCTTATCCCGCTCTGCCTTGGGAATTTTCTCATCTACAAAAAAATCTTGCAACTTTTTTGTGCCTTTCATTCCCAGAGGAACAATGTAATCTCCCGGCCTTCTAAGTCGAATAACCATTCTATCGGTTATACCCGTTCCCGCCAAATCCAAGCAAACGTTATAGCGGTCTCGATGTGGGGGATGAGGGCATTGTTCTCTCTGTAGAATTTTAACCTTCAGTAAAGCATTTAATTCAGGTATTTGCGTATCGCCGTTCATGGGCACCGGATAAACAAAGGATCTGTTCTCCTGTGCTTCTTCTCTCCTGTCAGGTTTAGAGCCTACCTTATAGAGTTCACCCTCATTATAACTGATCCGCAATCCGTAGCCGCCGGGGAAATCCATTCGGTCGCCGGTCTTGCCCTGACGGAAAAGGTTGTCCGCTCCGTCCAGATGGACAGCGGTCATATCCTGAAGCAAACCCATTTCTTTGAAGGTTGCGGAAATGAGCCGCTTCCCCACAGCGGAATGCAGTTCTCCGTACTCTCTGCGAGGAATTTTGCAAATGCCTGCTTCCTGTGACACGATATCCTTAACTTTGTCCACTTGTTCGTAAAGGTATTCCTTATCTTCCCGGGCAATCTGAGCCAGGCGGTTCAATGCTGCTAAAATCCCCTCGTTATATTGGGAATGCAACAGAGGCAGTAGCTCCAGTCTTAGGCGGTTCCGAGCATACACAGGCTCAAGATTGGTCATATCTATGCGGGGGTTCAGATTGTGTGCTTCGCAGTACGCTTCAATCTCACTTCGGCTCACATTCAATAAGGGTCGGATAATCACACCGTCCCGCATATATTCCATGCCGGCGAGTCCGTCCGTTCCCGTACCCCGGATGATGCGCATCAGAAGCGTTTCCGCCTGATCGTTCAAATTGTGCGCTACAGCAATTTTTACCTGCGGGCGGCTAGTTCCTCCTGACGGTTCAGCAGATTCAATCTCATTATTAATAATTTCAAACGCTTCATATCTTACCTGGCGCCCGGCCTCTTCCGTGGTAATCTTCTGCTCCGAAGCCAGGACATTCACGTCGTGCTGAAA
>JBAYOC010000205.1:0-3457 GCA_041678465.1 Anaerovoracaceae bacterium
ACGAACCTGCGGCGTCCCGTAAGCGTTCCCAGTTCATCGGCGAAGAACTGCTCGTGCTCCTTGCCGATGCCTGCAATAAACTCTACTGCAGCGGCAGCGCCGGCAGCCAGTTCAAAAGCAGGTGTCCCGGTTTCAAACTTCCAGGGCATTTCAGTATTATCGTCGGCCATGACACGCACCGTCTTGATTTTTTCGCCTGTTTCAGCCTTTGCGTAGAGGACACCGATATGGGGTCCGAAAAACTTATATGCAGAGCAGACCAGGAAATCCGTATCAATATCCTTCACATCGATGGAACGGTGGAGGGCGTAATGGACGGCATCCACTACGGTAACAGCACCGACCTCATGGGCCATACTGATGATAGTTTTCACATCGCTGATGGTGCCTGTTGCGTTGGAAGCCCAGTTGACAGCTACAACTTTAGTCTTGCCGGAAAGCTTTGCCTTATAGTCTTCAAGGTCCAAAACATAGGTCTCGGGATCGACTTTAATGTTCTTTACGACGATTCCAAAATCCTCAAGGGTTCTCCAGGGTGAGCGGTTCCCCTCGTGATCGATCTCTGTGATGATGATCTCATCCCCGGCTTTCAGGATACTTCTCAACAGGCCGAAGGACAGCATGAAATTGTTAGTGGATGAACTACCACCAAAGGCAACTTCCCGGGCTTCGCAGTTAAGAAAATCTGCGAGAGCTTCCTTGGCTGCCCAATAGGAGTCGTCGCTTTGTACAGAAGTAACAAATACGCCATGGGAGTTGGCGTTGTAGTAATAGAGATATTCGTTGATTTTCTCCACGACGGACCTAGGAACCTGGGTGCCACCGGGCCCGTCCAGGAAGGCTGCAGGATTACCGTTTACTGTCTTGCTCAGAGCGGGAAACTGTTCCCTAACATAATCCAGATTGAATTTGAAATTTTTCATTTGGGGAGTCCTCCTTTTTGAAATCCATTAATCCATAGTTTATCATTTATTGTGGGGAAATTCAATTGGTCACCAAATCGAAAATCTCCCGGTTGATGCGCTTTACCGGTGCGCCGGAAATGTTGGAGCAAACGGTGACGGAAGCTGACAGTTCGGGGCAGACCCAGAAGCTGGAGCGAAAACCGTCATCGTTCCCTTCGTGACCGTAGAGTAAGTACCCTTTTTGCTGCCGGCGGAACCAGGAAAGGCAGATTGTCTCCCCGTTATTGGGAACGATGGAATGCTCTTTCCAAGCTTCGTCAAAAGTAGACGGCTTCAAAATTTCACGCCCCAGAACGGCCTTTGCCCATACTGACATATCCTTCAGATTGGAAGTGAGGGTAGAACTTGGGCCGTGTGCCCGGTTATAGGGGAAATGTTCTAGAACAGTAAAGTGGTTTTCCTCTGTCTTTCCATGAGGTGCGCACACATTGCTCATATCGCGCTGAGAAGTAATAAGCTCGGAATTGGACATCCCCAGAGGTGAGAAGATGTTCGCTGCCACATATTCTTCAAAACTGCAGCGGGAAACAGCAGAGATTACAACCCCTAAGACCTCGTATCCCATATTGCTGTATGCAAACTTACCTTCTTCCGGATCCCAGAGGAGCTGCCCCTCGCCAACCTCCGGGGACAGGACGTAGCGCAGCAGAGCACCCTCGTCAGTTTCGGGGCGGTCCCAATGGTAGTCCTTCACATCAGGCATACCGGCTGTGTGGGAAAGGAGCTGGCGGAGTGTAATTCGACGGTATCTTTCATCAGCCATATGAAATTGGGGCAGGTAGGTAATCAGCTTCTCATCCAGATCCACTAAATCCTTTTCCCATAACTGTAAAATCGAGGTTGCTACAAATAGCTTGGTGACGGAAGCCATATGGAAAATGTGATGCTCTTTTAGAGGCTCTTGAGTCAGAGCATTCCTCCAGCCTTTGGCGGAAAAGTAGTCACAGTCTCCTACCCCTACGTGGACAGCCAACCCGGGAAGGTTATAGTAGTTGAGCGCCTTTTCCAAATAAGAACCTAAACCATTAAAATTAGCGGTGCTAGTCATTGGTAAACTCCTTATGGTATAATATAAATTAAATTAATTATACCACAAGATCCAACCAGAGGGACAGACCCCGTGGGGGCAGAATCAACCAGAGGGACAGACCCCGTGGGGGCAGAATCAACCAGAGGGACAGACCCCGTGGGGGCAGAATCAACCAAAGGGTCTGTCCCTGTGGGGGCAATAGCAGCCAAAGGGTCTGTCCCCGTGGTTGGTTATAGGAGGAATTTATGCAGTACAGGACATTTGCTCCATCCGGAGAAAAAATATCTTTATTGGGGTTTGGTACCATGCGCCTTCCCGTCATGGAAAAAGACGAGACGGTGATTGACGAAGCGGAAGCCATTCGCATGATACGCTATGCTATCGACAAGGGCGTAAACTACATGGATACTGCCTATATGTATCATGGCGGCACCAGTGAGGAAGTTTTAGGAAAAGCTCTCAAAGATGGCTATCGGGAAAAGGTTTTCCTGGCTGACAAGATGCCCATATGGATGGCGAAAAAAGCGGGAGGGATCGAGGCTCTTTTTGAGGAACAATTTCGCCGCCTGGACGTTGAATATATCGACTTCTATCTCGTTCACAATCTGACGGAGAGCATGTGGAAGAAATGCAAGGATGCTAATCTGATGCCCTTCCTGGAAGAGATGAAGGCGAAAGGTCGTATTGGAAAAATTGGTTTCTCTTTCCACGATGAGCTTGACGTTTTTAAAGATATTATTAACGACTATCCCTGGGAGTTCTGTCAGATTCAGCTCAATTATATGGATACAGAATTGCAGGCGGGCGTAGCCGGGTTGAAATACGCCGGCGAAAAGGGCCTTCCCGTCATTATAATGGAGCCACTGAAGGGCGGAAAGCTGACCAAATCCATCCCAGAGTCCGTAAAGGCGGTATGGAACAAATCCCCGATAAAGAGAACACCGGCGGAATGGGCATTGCAATGGCTAGCGGACTTCCCGGAGGTTCTGACCATCCTCAGCGGGATGAGTGAAATGGAAGAAGTGAAGGAAAACGTTCGGATCCTGGGAAACGCAACCCCCGGGAGCATAACTGAGACAGAAAAACAGCTGATCCGAGAGGCATCAGCCGAATACAACAATTTGATAAAAGCATCTTGCACAGGGTGCAAGTATTGTATGCCCTGCCCCAAGGAGATCGATATTCCGGAAGTCATGGAACAGTACAATCAATGGCATATGTTCAAAGCCTTCCGTACATCGTTACGGCAGTATAACTTCCTTCCTCAGGGTATGAGGCCGCTGAACTGCATCGATTGCAAGGCATGCGAGGCTCAATGCCCTCAGAGTCTGCCTATTTCGGACATCATGAGGGAGATGGGGGATACCTTCGAGGGGTAGTGCACTACTACTTTAACGTTTGGATAAAATCATCGAAATCCTCAAAGTCGCTCTGAATAAAATCGTAGAGAACGGGCTCCTTG
>JBAYOC010000206.1:0-3441 GCA_041678465.1 Anaerovoracaceae bacterium
CGTCGCCCGCCTCATCATAAAGTGAATAGGCGGCGTTTGTAGCGATCAAGCGCTTGTGGGAGCTAATGGTGGCCAGCCTTCCGATGTCGCAGGAAATCCATTTCCGCCTCATCTTCCCGGCCGTAGCAGCCATGGTGCCGGATCCGCCGAAGAAGTCGGCGCAGAGATCCCCTTCCCTAGTGCAGCTTTCCAGTATGCGCTCAATCAGGGTTTCGGGTTTTTGCGTCACATAGCCTGTACGTTCTGCCGAAGTCCGCCCCACCATATCCAACTGCCATACGTCCTTGCGATTGACCATGGTGTACCAACCCGTTTCGTCCCGATATTCCCTAACACCCTTGAAGCGATAAGGCTTGTAGCCTCTATTGTAGGATTTCTCCTGAAGGGGTTCAAAATAGTATTTATCGGTCTTTGCGTAGAACAGCAAGGTGTCATGCTTTCTGGCAAATCGCCTCTTGCTGACACCTCCCGATTTATACTGCCAGATGATCTCGTTGATGAAGTTCTTTTCGCCGAAAATTTCGTCCATCAGAACCTTTACATAATGGACTGCATGCCAATCCAAATGTACCCAAATGCAACCGTCCTCTGCCAGAAGATCGCGCATGACCATCAAACGAGTGGCCAGCATTTCCAGGTATTCTTCCAGGCCCCGGCTCCAAGCATCACTGTAAGCCTTTTGCTTCATGATGGGAATTTTATTCACCTTGTCGGAGCGAAGCTTGATCTCTGCACCGTAGTTTGCCTTTGAGAAAAATGGAGGATCTATGTAGATTAGTTTGAGTTTGCCGCTGAGATCTTTTTCATCGATCAGGAATTTCATAAAGCTCAAATTGTCTCCTCGAACCAATAGGTTTTCAGACAAATCGGCGGTCACCTTGCTCTTTCCGGTGTATTCCTTCAATACGTATCTTCCGGTTCCGGTTTCCGCCATGATTTCCTCGTAGGCTTTTCTGCTTTCCTCCAAGATCGTTGGAAGTTTCATAATCAAACTCATGACATACTCCTCCCTGTCGCACATTTGCAATGTGCGACACTAGAATCAGGTGTTAGATATCTTCGATATCTGGCCCCTCACCGCTTTTCGTTACTTTAAAACTTCCATGAGGTCCTGACGGCCGACTTTCTCCAGAGCTTCTCTGACAAGAGGTCTGTTTTCCTTCTTATGAAAATGCAGCAGTGCCCGCTGCAGTTTTTTCTCACGCATATCCTTGGCAACATAGATCTTTTCACCCGTCAGGGGGTCCATTTCCGTATAGTACATGGCAGTGGCCAAGGTTCCCGGTGTGGGGTAGAAATCCTGAACCTGATCCGGTACAAACCCGCTCTTCTTCAAATAGAGGGCAAGCTCAACCGCATCCTCCAGGGTGGAACCGGGGTGGGAGGAAATGAGATAGGGTATCAGATACTGCTTCTTCCCTATCCTTTCGTTGGTCTCCTTATATTTCCTGCTGAAGGCCTCGAAGACTTCCTTGGGCGGCTTTCGCATCCTTGCCAGCACCTTAGGCGAGATATGCTCCGGCGCCACTTTCAGAGTGCCGCTGACGTGGTGTCTGCAGATCTCTTCCATGAATTCGCCACTGGGGTCTGCCATCACGTAATCATAGCGTATGCCGGAACGAATAAACACTTTTTTAACCCCCGGCAGTTTTCGGACGCTGCGAAGAAGGTCCAGATAGCCCTTGTGGTCCACCATGAGCTGCTTGCAGGGCTCTGGGTAAAGACATTCCTTGTTCTTGCATACTCCGGACTTCAACTGTTTGTCGCAAGCCGGGCCGCGGAAATTTGCGGTAGGGCCCCCGATGTCGTGTATATATCCTTTGAAATCCGGTCTTTTCGTCAGGGCCTCCGCTTCTGCCACAATGGAATCCTTGCTTCGCCCCCTCACTTCCCGGCCCTGGTGATAGGTTAGGGCGCAGAAAGCACAGCCACCAAAGCATCCCCGGTTTGCAACGATGCTGAACTTCACCTCGTCGATGGCGGAAACCCCTCCCGCTTCCTCATACATGGGATGCCAATTCCCTTCATAGGGCAGCTGGTATACGTCGTCTAAGTCCAGTGTTTCTAGTGGTGGCATAGGTGGGTTTACCACCACGGATACGTTGTTGTCGTAAGGTTCAACCAGCGTTTTTCCATTAATGGAATCGCTGTTCAAGTATTGTAGGCGAAAGCTGTCCGCGTAAGTTTCTGTTGAATGATTTACTGCCTCCCAAGATGGCAGCGGGATCACTTCCTGCCCGGGAAAAGCAGAATGCAAGTCCTCTGTTGAACCTGTGGTCTTGTAGGCTGTCCCGGAAATCCAGGAGATATCTTTGATTTCAATGCCACTGTCCAGAGCTTCGGCAATCTCCACAACCGCTTTTTCCCCCATCCCGTAAATTAAGAGATCGGCTTTGGAATCCAGCAGGATGGATCTGCGTAGCTTGTCTTCCCAATAATCGTAATGAGCAAGCCTTCGCAGGCTTGCTTCGAGGCCACCGATAATAACGGGGACATCCTTATAGGCTTCCCGTGCACGGTTACTATATACGATGACGGCTCTATCCGGACGACGTCCCGCCTCTCCTCCCGGAGAGTAGCTGTCGGTTCGCCTCCTGTGCTTGAAAACGGAAAAATGATTCACCATGGAGTCCACGTTTCCGGAATTGATGAGAAAGCCCAAACGGGGTCTGCCAAAACGGCAAAAATCTTCAGCGCTACGCCAGTCGGGCTGGGGGAGTACAGCGACTTTATAGCCTCTGCTTTCCAATACGCGGCTGATAATCGCATGCCCGAAGGAGGGGTGATCCACATAAGCATCTCCCGTAACCAGCACAAAATCAGGCTGATCCCAGCCTCTGTCTTTCATTTCTTCTTTTGTAACCGGTAAAAAAGCCATATCTCCTCCAATGGAAGTCGGAAGCAGGGGGACGGTTCTTTTGCTTCCTCTTATCTACTGCCCTTGTCATAGGGAACGGCCACCGCTCTCGGTGCCTGGGAGGACTTGGAGCTGAAGGCCAATACTATTAGAGTTGCTATAAAAGGTATCATTTTATACACGTCACTTGGTATCTGCGCCGTGGACAAAATTGGAATCACCGAATAAGCGGAAGCGATAGTCTTCATGAGCCCGAAGAAGAATGCGGCAAAGAGCACCCTCATGGGCTTCCACTGGCCAAAGATCATGACCGCCAAGGCCAGAAATCCATAGCCGGATACGGTGGCATTAAACTGAGTGGAAGTTGGAATGACGAATACCAATCCTCCCAGTCCGGCCAGACCCCCGGATATCATGACCCCCGTATAGCGCATTTTGTATACATTGATGCCCACAGAGTCCGCAGCGTGGGGATGTTCGCCGCAAGCGCGGAGCCGCAACCCGAACCGGGTTTTATATAGCACGATGACGGAGATTACCAAGATCAGCAATCCGATATAGGTGGTGATATATGCATTTTTAAA
>JBAYOC010000207.1:0-3426 GCA_041678465.1 Anaerovoracaceae bacterium
ACCATAAAGGGCGGGAGCTTGGTAGCAATTCTGACCTTTTCGCGGTACCCGCCTAAAAGGGCTTTCCCTAACAGGGACTCGCTTTTACCATTGTGATAAATGTAAGCGGTATCAAAATAATTCACGCCCTTATCCACGGCGTCCCGTATCATGGCTATGGATCGTTTTTCATCGATGCCGCCATTCTTTGTGGGAAACCGCATACAGCCAAACCCTAAAACAGATAGGTCATCGCCATTATTGGTGTTTACTCTTGTTTGCAAGTGAGAGGCTCCTTTTAATAGTTGTTTGCCAAATCATGTTTACTATTATAGCATAAATCTCTATCTCCAGACTCCACCGTAGAGAAATTTGGTTACAGTTCACCCCCATCCGCCTCATATGTGAAAATGATCAAATTTTCAAGTAATACGTTGATATTTGAATTTTAGAGCTAAATCTGTGCAAAATTTCAAGTAATACGAGAATAATTGAAAAAAGGTGCTACTTTGGGGCCAAATCTGTGCAATATTTCAACTAATACGGCGAATTTTGAAATAAATCTACGTACTACTTGATTTTTTGCACACTTGGCGAAAGGAATCAGTTTATGCCGGTCAAATCCAACGGCCATGTAATAACACTGGCTTCAACCTAATTCTGTTTGTATTACAGCATTCTATATGCTATGATAAAACGGCATGTAAATAGGGTTTTTTATAAGACAAAGAATTATAATAATTAACTGAAACCGAGGTACATTATGAAGATTCCAAAGCTGAACATTGGTGGCTTGATTGCAGATATCCCGATTATTCAGGGTGGTATGGGTGTGGGCATTTCCGGGGCCCGACTTGCGGCGGCCGTTGCAAATGAAGGTGGGGTAGGTGTCATTGCAGGTGTTGATATCGGCTACAGAGAACCGGACTTTATCAGGAATACATTAAAAGCGAACTTACGTGCCCTAAAAAATGAGATAAGAAAAGCAAGACAGCTGGCGCCAAAAGGAATCATCGGGGTCAATCTCATGGTGGCCGTGAATAACTATGAAGAAATGGCTCGTACTGCCGTTCAGGAAGGCATTGATCTCATCATTTCCGGGGCAGGGCTCCCCCTTGACCTACCTAAGTTTGTAGAAGGAAGCAAAACCCGTATCGCACCCATTGTTTCCTCTGCTAAGGCAGCAAAGGTCATAACCAAGTACTGGGATCAGCATTACGGCAGAGCGGCAGATCTGATGATAGTGGAAGGACCTGAGGCAGGTGGCCATCTTGGCTTTTCCCATAAGGTCCTCACATCAGAGGATAAACCTTCCTTGCTTTCTATTGTAAGAGAAGTGATCGGCCAGATACCGGTCATAGGCGCGGGAGGAATCTTTACCGGTGGAGACATAGCAGATTGTCTCAAGGCCGGGGCAAGCGGGGTTCAAATGGCAACACGCTTTGTCGCCACGGAAGAATGCGATGCAGATATCAAGTTTAAAGAAGCTTATGTCAACGCAGAGAAAGATGATGTTGTCATCATCGAAAGTCCGGTGGGTATGCCGGGGCGGGCACTCAATAATAAATTTATTCAAAGAGTTAGCGAACAGGGAGATGAAATAAATGGGTGCTTCCAATGCCTAAAAGGTTGCAACCCTAAAAAAGCTCCTTATTGCATTTCGGTTGCTTTAATCAATGCGGTGAAAGGCAATGTAGATGAAGGGCTGATCTTTGCCGGAAGCAATGTGCATCGGATCAAGAAAATAGTCTCTGTAAAAGAGCTCATAACAGAGCTCATGGATGAATTAAAAAGGGACTAAGGGAGTTTTATCTGCCCTTTTTCCCGTGATAGCCGTATACTTCTATCACTTCTCCTTGTGCATTCTGAGGAAAATGAAGTTCCCCGGGTGTTGTTGTACCGGTGCTCTTAACTTCAGTTATATTAACTCCAACAGAGGACCATTTCTGCCTAAGACCGGCAAATGTCATCATTTCCGGCCTGAAGTCGGGATGGTTCTTTTTGAAATTGCGAATACTTTGTGGCGCCTTTTGATAGGATGTGAAGATCCCCATCACTTCACCTCCGGGCTTGAGAAGGGGAGAAATCTGCTCTGTGGAAAAGCGATTGTATGTAAAGAGCGAGTTCACCGTTGAGTAATCATCGATGTAAAAATCTATCGTGCCTGCTTTTACAGGAAGATCTTCGGGCTTGCCCACAATAAAAATAAAATTGGAATTCCCGAAAGACAAATATCTTTTTAACTTGTCAATTCGCTTGCGTGAAGGATCCAGTATGATGAAGGTATTGTTTTTACCCAGTTTGCTCATATACTCCAGCACAAAGTTAAAGGTAAAAGGTCCGGTCATAAAGCAGTTTCCTTCATTCAAAGAACCGGTTATACGATGATACATCCATACGTAGGCTTTTGTAATCAGCTTTCTGTAGGTCGGACTAAACTGGTCTTTCATAGCCATAACGGATTCCACATTTTCAAAGGCTCGAAAGGGTGTTTCCTCTGTGATGTCTTGGCAAAGGATGATACCGTCACTTATAGCAGCGGAATAGGAGCACTCACAGGACAGAATCCCCTGCTGGATGTTTCCCTTTGAAAGGCTTGCCGAATCCAATCGCAGAGGTACATGGCAGCGGGGGCAGTACAAATAGGGAATAAAAAGGAAAGGAACGCCGGAAGAAGTGGCATCACTGGGAGCAAGGGTCTGGAGTTCCTCGATTTCCTTGTCAATTTCACTGATAAAATATGCCAGATTATCTCTCTCCTCAATCAGATGGTTTCTCTTGTTCCGCATCATATCCGCACAGACTTCCAACACAACCTCATCTTGAAAGCGGGATGCCTTTTCCAAAAAGAACAGGAGTTGTATCTCTTCCAAAGTGAAATAGTACTTCTTATACTTAAGGATCTTTTCCATATTCGAAACGCATTCTTTATCGAAGGTATATTGGCCCCCTTCACGATCGGGGGTCAAGAGCCCATTGTTGATGTAAAATCTTACGGTGCTGGTATTTAGATTGAATTTTTTTGCAAAGGTACCAATTTTCATTGTTCTGTCCTCCTGGTTGAAAATACCAATCTGTCTTAACTTCAGTATAATCACCCTGCAGTTTTTCGTCAATCCTCGCAGTAACATTCCAGCGGCATCCCTTGAACGTCACAGCATGAGGAGAGGCCGTGAACGGTAACCCTTGAACAAAGGTGAACCTAACTTCACCTTTTCGTGTTTTTGTGTATTGCCATCAATCCCGGTGCATGGCGTAATATAGAAACAAGAAAAGAGATTGTAGTTCCAAATGTGAGTGTGGGAAAGGGGATAGAAAGATGAAAAGAATCGTTGTTACAAACAATAAGAAGGTCAACGCACAGTATTCCGACAGAGTGGAAGTTATTTACCTGGAGAATGCCTCTGGCATGGATGTTCTACAAGAGGGAAAACGCATTGCTTCCGA
>JBAYOC010000208.1:0-3405 GCA_041678465.1 Anaerovoracaceae bacterium
GTACATCTTCAAATTTATCCATAGAGTTTGACTGCTTCAATTGAGACACTAAGTTCGACAACATACCTCCGGGTACCTGGTACTTCAAGGTGTTGATGTCCACTCCCATGAGTTTCGGATCCAAGAGCCCTTCTGCAATATACTTCTCACGGATTGGTTTAAAGTAAAGCGCAATCTCATTCAATGCATCCATATCCATGCCCGTATCCCACTCGGTGCCGGCAAAGGTCTTCACCATTGACTCTGTGGAAGGTTGGGATGTGCCTTCTCCAAAGGGAGAAATAGCAGTATCGATAATCTCCGCTCCGGCTTCTACAGCCTTGAGCAACGTCATGCTCCCCAGTCCGCTGGTCGCATGCGTATGGAGCTCTATCGGAAGGTTGACCTTAGCTTTGATGTCTTTAATCAGCTGATAGGTGTTATAGGGGTCCAATAGTCCCGCCATATCCTTAATGCAGATAGAGTCTGCACCCATATCGGCAAACTCCTTGGCCAGATTGGCAAAGACCTCATTAGTATGGATTGGGCTGATGGTATATGACATAGCGGCCTGGGCATGCCCGCCTTCTTTTTTAATTGTTTCAACGGCCTTCATCAGATTTCTGGGATCATTGAGAGCATCGAACACCCGGATAATATCGATGCCGTTTGCCAGGCTCTTCTTTACAAACTCCTCTACTACATCATCGGCATAGTGCTTATATCCAAGAAGGTTCTGTCCTCTGAGAAGCATCTGGAGCTTTGTGTTCTTAATGTTCTTACGGATGACCCTCAGTCTTTCCCAGGGATCTTCATTGAGAAAACGTAAGCACGCATCAAAGGTTGCTCCGCCCCAAACTTCCATTGCGTGGTAGCCTGCCCTGTCCATAGTCTCTAAAATGGGGAGCATTTCGTCCGTTGTCATCCTGGTCGCAATCAGCGACTGATGCCCGTCCCGCAGTACGGTTTCCGTTACTTTTACTTTAGCCAAATGTTTTCCTCCTATTTCAGTCTGAATTTATAACTTCATTTAACTATGCTGATACCCATAGAATGAACCTTTCAAAGAACATTCTTTCATGTACAGCATTGTTTCTATTATATACAGCTCAAGAATTGAAATACAAGAGATTTTTAAATTATTTGCATATTATTCCAGACACCGGAATCAAACTAGAATAGGCATCCGAACTGAAAATACTAGAGCATTTTCATGACTTCCCGCATATTATACAAGAAAAGTGGCTACGCCACTTCCGCTAGGGAACTTTAGTTTCCCTTCGGCGGTTGAGTTGCAACCTGAGCACCCTCCTGGGGGAAGAATGGAGGCCTTTACTTATGCCCTTTGACGACAGAGAGTTATTAGCCAGGCTGATTCAGTGCGAGGCTGGAGGAGAAGGGGAAATTGGAATGCAAGCCGTCGCCACAGTAGTAATGAACAGGGCGACAATTGACTACGGAGAGTTCGGACGAGTGAATCAGACCGGTCCCGGCACCCAGATACAGAACATCATCATGCAGCCGGGGCAATTCAACTGTGCTGTGACTATTCTAAGAGGCATTCCCAACCCTCAGAACATATACAACATGCGGCCGACGGATATCCACTATGAAATTGCAGATTGGGCCATGACAGGTAATAGGCTGGTCGGAGTAGATCACTCCCTTTATTTTTACAATCCTTTTGCTGTAACCTGTGCTCCCTTTTTTCCCATGCCCAATTATGGTGTAATCCACAATCGGATCGGGGATCATTGTTTTTACATCCCCACAGTTTATTATCCTAATACTTAATGAAAGAAGGTATAACCATGCATTATCCCTATAATCCGGGTGTCTCCCAACCTCCCTTTGGATACACATCCACAAGTGGCGGTAGGAGTATAGGTGCTTCCAGACCTGTTCAGAATGATGTACCGGTGGAGCCCTCTACTCCGATGCCTGACTTTCCCACTCCTCCGACAATACCCGAGCCCGGATCCTTTGGTCCCCTGCCCGGGGTTACCTTTCCTTTCGGTACATCCCCCGGTGCCCTGACGCAACCTACTCAGCCGGGACCTTCCGCTCCTCCTGCTCCACCACCCGCTTTCCCAACACCTGTTCAGCCACCCACACCGATACCCATTGTAAATGAAGAAAATCCCCCTGCAGGCACCGAAGCACCTCTGGTTCGTCCGGTTCGGTTTGAAGGCCCTGAAACTCCTTTTGTCAGCACCGGGATCCCCACTGTAATCCCAGAACCTCCTCATTTTCTCGTGCCCAGCAATCCTTTATTGCCACCGGAATACGAAGAAATCCTTAGCTACGAAAGCCTTCAGTATATGAACGGTTTCTTACGGACACAAATAGGTAAGGAATGCTTGGTATCGATGACTGTGGGAACAGGCGGCTCTGTCTTGTCCAGGCTGGGTTACCTGATAGGAGTCGGACTCAATTACCTGTTGCTCCAGGATGCATGTAGCGAAGAGATCCTGGTTTGTGACTTCTATTCCGTGAGATTGGTACAGATCTTAGGGAAAAGGTGTCCGCCAAATATACTTATTTAGTAGCTGCCTCAAATCTTATTTTTTGGTGCGAAATATAAGTCGCATTAGTTTTTTACCATTGAAGGGAACCAGAGGAAAAAGGTAAGGTGTTTTTGTCAGGGTTTTGGTCGTTGCCAGTATTGCAAACTCAATGACCAATACCCCCAAAAATCCCCACAAGCCCAACAGAGCACCACCTATGAGGAGCAGTACCCTCATGAATTTGAAGGCATAAGAAAGCTCCATGCTCGGTTGGGAAAAGGATGCCAGAGCAATTACAGCCATGAGTAAAATGGTTTGAGGAATGAACCAGCCCGCGGTTATGGATAGTTCTCCCAAAAGCAGGGCTCCGATAACAGAAAGGGACATACCAAGGGAGCTGGGTGTATTAAGTGATGCCAGTTTCAGTCCATCTACAGCGATTTCCAAAATCATGAACTGCCAAAACAGGGGAATAGGATAGGACTCCTGAGGCATTAGAAACCCCCATTGGTCCGGAAAGGCCACAATCCCCCTGTCCACCAGCAGGTAGATAGGCGTGACGAAGACAGAGACAAGCATGGTTATATTTCGAACCATTCTTAAATAGGTTCCTGTAATCACAGGGAAGTAGAAGTCATCTGCGTCCTGGAGAAAATCAAAAAAGCTCGTAGGAAGAATGATAGCTGTAGGACTATTGTCTACTAATATAACGAAGCTGCCTTCTGTGAGATGGGCAGCTACCACGTCCGGTCGCTCCGTGTAACGGATTTTGGGGAAAGGGTTGAGCCAATGCTTCTTATCCAAAGCTTCTACCAGGCTTTGGTCCCCCACCGTCAATGTATCAATTTTAATGCCGCTGATCTTCCCGATGATCTCCTTGACTACCCCTTCCTTGGCTAACCCCTTCATATAGCCCAGA
>JBAYOC010000209.1:0-3402 GCA_041678465.1 Anaerovoracaceae bacterium
AGCCTGTGTATCTGTGACTTCTGGGCTACCCTTAGCATGGATACCATGGCGGAGCTCATGACACTGGTTACAGGCAAGGAATGGACCGCTGATGATATGGCCGAGGTGGGCACTCGCGTCATTAACATCGCAAGAGCTTTCAATCAGAGAGAAGGCTTTACAGCAAAAGATGATACTGCACCAAAGCGTATTTTCAATGATGCTCTTAAGAATGGCCCGGCTGCAGGACAGAAGATTCCGGAAGAGGCCTTTGAAGATATGAAACAACAGTACTATGCCGTTATGGGATGGAACGCAGATGGCACGCTACCTGACAGCCTGATCGCCACACTATAAGGTGAAAAGCCAGTAGCCTCATGAATTGAAACACCTGTAATGACGTAAAATAACAAATGCCACCCGGGAGGATGATAACCAAAAATGAAAATAAAAATTTTATTACGGGGGACATTGACCAAGTATTTTGAAGGCGATAAGGAACGAATCGCAGAGATTCCTGACAGCTGTACAGCGGAAGAAGCATTGAAGCTTGTGGGAATTGACTGGACTAAGATCGACAATTTTGGATTTGTCGCTATCGATGGCATGCGAGCTATGATTTACGACAAACTCAAAGACGGCGATGAGCTCAAAGCTTATTCAAAGATTTCAGGCGGTTGATAAACTGACTATGCAAATGCCCCCGTAATAATATTCTATGGGGGCATTTTGTTTATTTACAGAACAAAGCCATTCAAATGAAGAAAGGTGAAGAAAATATGATTGATAGTGCAAAACTTCTATATGTAAACTTAAGCGATAAGACAACACGTACCGAGTTCCTTCCCGGGGAGATCTATCGGAAGTACCCCGGAGGGTCGGCCTTGGGAATGTATCTCCTGTTCCATAATATCCGTGCGGGGACGGATCCCCTGTCACCGGAGAATCCTTTGATTTTTACTGTTTCCCCGCTGACCGGGATCCCCATCAGCGGACAGAGCCGCATGTGTGTCACCACCAAGAGCCCACTGACGGGAACCGCCGGAGACTCACAGGTAGGCGGTTACATCCCCGCCCAGCTCAAGGGCAACGGCTACGACGCAGTGATCTTTACCGGAAAAGCAGAGACCCCAGTCTACTTATATATTGACAAAGATAATGTGGAATTGCGGAATGCCTCGCATCTCTGGGGAAAGATTACCGGCGATACGGAGCGACAAATCGAAGAGGATCTGGGAACGGACAAGATCGAGTGTTCCCTCATCGGTCCTGCCGGAGAAAATGGCGTGCTCTATGCAAACATCATGCACAGGAGGAGCCGGGCTAACGGCAGAAACGGTACCGGCGCTGTGATGGGATCTAAGAACCTAAAGGGCCTAGTGGTAAAAAGGCAGCCACCCGTCCGTCCGGCAGATCCTGATGGTATGAAAAAACTTACACTCAATGTAAAAGAGCGCATGGCTGCTAATGAGGCTATTGTGGATCTGGCAAAAAATGGTTCCGCCGGCGTTGTGGGAGCTCACGATGTAGAGGGTTTTCTGCCTTCCTTCAATTGGGATTCGGGTATCTTGGAAGGAGCGAGAAATCTCTATGGCTCTACCATGAGAAGGACGATCTTATCAGGAAATGATACCTGCATTGGCTGTGCGATACGCTGTAAACGAGAGGTCACTATCCCGGAGAAAGCAGACCCCTATTACGGAGGACCTGAATATGAGACCATTGCCACTTTCGGATCTTACTGCGGCGTCAATAACCTGGAGGACGTTTGCGAGGCCAATCAGTACTGTAACATGTACGGTATGGATACCATTTCATGCGGTGCTACTATTGCTTGGGCCATGGACTGCTATGACAAGGGCATTCTGACCAAGGAAGATACGGATGGCCTCGATCTTCGCTTTGGCAACAGCTCGCTTTTCCCTGAGCTGCTGAAAAAAATAGCCTACCGTGAAAAAGGCATCGGTGAGTTGTTATCTATGGGAAGTGTAAGGGCTGCCAAGCTCGTAGGAAAAGGTGCTGAGGAACTGGTGGTAGCTACAAAAGGTCAGGAATGGCCTGCCCATATGGTGCAGATGAAACCAAATCTGGCCGTCAACTATGCAGTGAATAACTTCGGCGCAGATCACCAATCCTCGGAGCATGACCCCGCCCTGATGGCTCCGGACGACGATCAGAACTGGATCTGGCCCAATATGCTGGCTTCCTTTGAGAAGTGTGATTCTTATGGGGTGTTGGATGCTAACAAGTCCAAGTTTGCTTTGGAAACGCAAAAGTATTATTCTATGATGGACTCTCTTTGTCTGTGCCAGTTCGTCTGGGGACCGGCATGGCAGATGTATGGCCCGCAGGAACTGGTGGATTACTGCAAGTACGGTATCGGTTGGGACACCTCTATCGAAGAACACCAGGAGATCGGGGAACGAAGGATCAATATGATGCGGATGTTCAATGTGAGGGAAGGCTTTGGGCGTAAAGACGACAAACTGCCGCCAAAGGCATTTCTTCCCATGCCGGACGGTCCCAACGAGGGTGCACATATTACAAAAGAAGACTTTGATAAAGCTTTAGATGCCTATTATGATTATGCGGGATGGGACCGGGAGACCGCAGCACCAAAACCGGAAACCATTGAGAGGTTAGGTTTGGAATGGATATCAGAATTATCGTAAATAACAAAGAGATGGCGGTGCCGGAAGGCACCGCCGTTACCGGCTTGCTGGATTTAGCGGGTTACAACCGCCGCGTTGCTATATGGATTAACGGTTCTCAGCTTCTGGGCAGCGAGTATGATACCCGTTGCCTGGAGGAGGATGATGTGGTCAAGATTCTGCGCCTGGTAGCGGGCGGTTGAGATCGATCCCATTCTATTGCTTCCTGCATGAAAAGGGTTGTCAATTTGTGCCCCTATCTTGTATACTGTTAATAATGTTACAGTTCACACACACATCATGATTCTTCCACCAAACGTGCAAAAATTGCGGTTGTGGTTCAATTCCTGTAGCAGTTCAACCCTTAATTTGCAGCAAAGTGAGCAAAAAATCAAGTTGTACGTAAATTGCGGCTAATTCTGCCTCTGGCTGAGCAAAAAATCAAGTTGTACGCCTGATTAAGAGGAAATACCCCAATAAATCAACGTACAACTCAATAATTTGCACAGAAATGGACAATCAAATTAACAAATCGACGTACTACCTGAAAATTTGCACAGAAGGGGCTCGAGGACATTTTTTCAGCCTCGAAAACATTTTTTATCTAATCTAATTACATTTTAGGGAGCAATCATGCTTAAAGAAACACTGAGGCCCGTCTGGGCTGAGATTGATCTTAGCTGCATCAAACACAACATCACGGAAATCAAACGCAGGGTCGGGAACACGCCCATTATCGGCGTTGTCAAAGCTAATGGGTATGGACACGGGG
>JBAYOC010000210.1:0-3385 GCA_041678465.1 Anaerovoracaceae bacterium
ATCTCTCTCATATAGAGATCGGTCTCGTGCATGATTTGTAGGATGCCCTGCACCGTTTCCGGATCCTGCCTGGGGTGGAGTTCTGTCATTTCCGGCAGCCTGGCCAGCTGATCGTTGATCTTGGGGCTGTATTTCACCGTGCAGGTGCCTTGCCCGATCTCGATGTTCACATCGGCGCCTAAAGTCTCCTGGGAAATCCGCGTATAGTGCCGCAGCACCCTTGGCTGTGAGATTTCCGGAAGAGCCGGTGGGGTTTTTCTCCGCATGCGGTCAGGAATGAGCTCCGAAAGCTTCCCGGTCTGCTCTTCTATTTCTTTCGTCGCTCTTGGCACTAAAATACCCCGCTCGCCTTTTCGGCTGAGCTCGAAGATAATGGACTCGTTCCATTGTGCCTGGTGGAATGTGCGGATTTTACTGCTTCTATCGATGCGTTTCATTATTCTGCCCTCCTGTTTCCACCGGCGTTGACAATGCTGTTTAAGGCATCTGCCAGCTGATCCAGTTCTTCCTTGCTGTGGACTTCCGTTACGCAGTAGAGCGCGCTTTGTCCCAGCTCGGGATGGTCAATGGAGAGATCGTATCCTCCAAATATTCCTTTTTCCAGCAGCAGGCGGTTAATCTCAGCCACGGTTTTCCCCGTTTCTGAAAAGTCCACTATGAACTCCTTGAAAAAGGACCCGCTAAACTTTTCAGTGCGGATACCGGGGATTGCGGTCAATCGCTGCTTAGCATAGTGGGAATTTTTTACCATGGTGTCGCCCACTTCCTCCATACCCAAGGGTCCCATGGTGGACAGGTATACGCCGGCCGTGATGCCCCAGAGGGCGGCCTGAGTTCCTACATATTCTTTGCCGTGTTCCCGATGGTGTCCGAAAGAGGTGCGGTCGTAAGCCACATCTCCAAAGCCGTATTCGCCTTCCACCGTGGTGGGGGCAATGCCGAATAGCCTGGAGGGGAATTCCATAACGAACTGCTCTTCGTCACGGGTGGCAATGAAACCGGCCTGTCCTCCGCCGTAATTCATGTGCATGCCAAGTGGCTGAAGGTCTCCGCAAATGATATCGGCGCCGTAATGGCTGGGAGGAGCAAGAACGCCCAATGTAATAGGGTCGACACCTACGATGCATAAAGCGCCTGCTTTATGGGCAAGGTCGGAGATCTCTTGACCCATTTCTTCCATAACCCCGAAGAAATTAGGGTTTTCAAAATAGACGGCTGCAGTGCGGTCGCTGAGCTTCCGCTTCAGGTCCGCCAGATCCAATCTGCCGGTCTCGCCTTCATAATCCACTTCAATGAGTTCCAGGGCGGGTCTGCCGTAGTTTCTCATGGTCAGGTATTTTTCCCGGTCCAGGGCTTTGGGAACCAGAACTTCCTTGCGGCCGTTTATGCGGCCGGCCATGCGAATGGCTGTCGCCGCTGCCTGAGCTCCGTCCATGGTGGGTACGTTTACCACATCGAAGTCCAGGAGCTCAGCCATCAGGCTCTGGTACTCGAAGAGAGCCTGAAAACGGCCGTGGTCGTTATAGGCCTCTCCACCGTATGCTGTTAGGAATTCACCCCGGGAATTGATTTCATCACAGATGGAGGGTACATAGTGCTGGTAGCAGCCTGCTCCCAGGAAGTTCAAATAGGTTTTACAGGTCTTATTTTGGGCCAGCAATTTTTCAACGTGCTTGCGCAATTCAAATTCCGAGAGTATAGCCGGTGGCAGATCCATGGAGCCACTCAGCTGAAGCTCTTTCGGAACTTCTGCATGGAGCTCTTCCAGTGACGAAAGCCCTATTTCCCTCAACATCTCCTCTTGAACCTCCGGGACGGAGTTTGGAATATAGGGATGGTTTTTAAATCCTCTTTTACTCATGTTTTTTCCTCGCTTCCGCTGTGTATTTTTATGCGATGCCGCCGCCATCAACAACCACGGCGGTACCAGTGATCCATCTCGCCATATCGCTGAATAGGAAAAGCACGGCAAGGGCAATATCTTCAGGAGTTCCAAGTCGTTCCAGGGGGCGGCCTTTAGCGGAATCTATAAGAAATTGATCAACTTGCTCTCCTAATTGGCGGCCTTCTTCCCGGAGCATGGAGGTATCGGTATCTCCCGGATTGATGCTGTTGACGCGGATATTCTCTGAACCGTGATCGATGGCCATGGCACGGGTCAGGTTGACAATACCACCTTTCACAGCGCAGTAGACAGCTGCTTTGTCTCCGCCTTTGAGACCCCAGCCGGAGCCGGTGTTTACAATGCTTCCTCCACCGCCTGCTGCCATAACGGGAATCACGTATTTGGACATGAGGAAGGTGCCTTTAAGACCTACGTCGATGACGCAGTCCCATTCTTCCTCCGTTAGACCCACAACCGTGTTGCGGAAGGTAACGCCGGCGTTATTAAACAGAAAATCAATTCTTCCAAAGGTGGACGCCACATCCTCTACCGTGCGTTTTACTTCTGTGTGGGATGTCACATTGCAAGGAAAAAACTGCACCTTAGCACCCTTCTTCTTCAAAGTCTCCGCTTCTTCTACGCCTTTTTCGTTCACATCCAGCATGGCTACGGATGCGCCGTGTTCGGCAAGCATTTTTGAGACACCCAGACCGATTCCTGATGCCGCACCGGTTATAACGGCCACTTTCCCGTTTAGGTCGAGCAGGTTTTTATCTGGCAGCATAATTCAATCCTCCTTATTCATTCAGCTCATTTTATTTAGATCATCAATTTTTTCTGGTAAATTCAGTATATCGTAATTTTAATTCCTTATCAATGAGGAACACGAAAGGAGGAAGACACCGGAGGCACCAAAACACGATTCGGCTGCGAGATGAGCAGAATATCAAGTAATGTGTGGATAATCAACGTTTTTCGGCGGAATATGTGCAAAATATTAAATTATGTGTGGATAATCACAGTTTTTCCACACATTACTTGATATTTTGCACACTAGGGGGGAGCGAACAAAAAGTTGGACGCCTTTGGGCTCCGAAAGGAGATGCCTGAATAGTTCATAAACATAGAAAAGAAATAAAAGCCGTCGACCACAAATTAGAATTTACGCAGTGCATGGTGGGCATTTGCCCCTGGTCATCGGCCAGGGGCTGCAGTTCACCTTGCCATTAATCTGCTGAATAAGCTACAAGTGCTATTTTTTCTCCATTTGTTGAAGCAATCTTGTTTTCTGCTTCACTGATAATTGCCAGAGCCTCTGTAGATAAGTTAGCTAAACTGCTTTGCATATGATTACCACCTCCTATTTTCAATAGGGTTCACCAAAATTAGCATTTTATGCCCTGCATAAGGATAAAGTTGTAAAAAATGCAAACACTTTTTGCTAAAGTGTACTGCAAAAGGGATTGACGCTATTTACAAGTAAGAATGGGACACAAAGTA
>JBAYOC010000211.1:0-3383 GCA_041678465.1 Anaerovoracaceae bacterium
ATAACGTCCTGTCCTGCATCATGATGCACTTGCAAGGTCTTATAATGATCAACGAATTTACTCATCCCAATATCCTGTCTGCAATGTTTATTGTAAAAAAGTAGCTAAAACCGTATAGTATATCGAGATGATTATATCATTATTCGACAGAAAACGCCATAAAAAACCAGCCAGAGGGACAGACCCCGTGGCTGCTTTTGCCCCCACGGGGTCTGTCCCTCTGGTTGGTTTTATTTCACCAGTGCTACAATTACTGTCATATCGTCCTTTTCGCGCAGACCATACTTCTGCACCGCCCGGTTAATGATCAGGTCCGCCATTGTCTGAGGGTCTTTGGACCGGATCTCAAGAATAGCGTTTTTCACCCATTCCAAACCGTCGGATCCTCTTTCGGCCTCTGTGATTCCGTCGGACACGATAATGAGTTCATCACCCTTTCGCAGCTGGAGAGAAATGGACTCCACCGGGACCTTTTCGATGATTCCCAAGGGCAGAGCCGACATCTTTATGGCCTTTACCCCGTCGCCTCGTTTAAGGAAACTGGCAGCGGCGCCAATCTTGAAAATCTTGGCTCTTCCGGTATATAAATTGATAAATCCCATGTCCACCGTTGAGAATATCTCATCGTCGGATTTTAGCAACAGGATTGAGTTGACCATTCGCAGAGCAAGTTCCGCTTCAAACCCTGCTTTCACCAATTGGGAAAGTGTATTTACCGTCAGCGTACTCTCCTCAGCGGCTCTCATGCCCTGCCCCATGCCGTCGCTCAATGCGATCAAATACTCCCCTTGGCTAATGAATGTACAGAGGCAGCTGTCACCGGAAACCCGGCCTTCCCTTGCGTAGTTAGACATACCCGTCTGTAGTTCATACCTCAGTTTTTTGGCTTGCAAAGGCTGGTACTCCGCCGATAGACCCGCCGCCATTTTCTCCATGGCTTTGGACATTCCTTTGAATTGTTGAGTCATAATATCTCTTGCGGGATGATAGGCTCCTGCGCTATTGCTGCAAAGGGCCAATTTTCCGAAGAGATCGGCGTAGTCCTTAACCTGTTCCTTTAGCTTTCGCCTGGCCTTGAGTTCATAATAGCTGTCGTCCTGCCTGAGCATAGAAAGAAACCGAATCAGCTGATCCATTAGCCTGCCGGGAATCAGAATGAAAAGAATACCGGCAATCATAGGCTCGTAAACCGATACGTATAGTTCAGGGAAGCCTTTCAGCATACCGAAAGCGAGAGCCAGCCCAACAAAGCAAATCCCCGCGACCAGCCTGCGCCTCCCCTGAAGCAAACCCGCTGCTGCGCCACAGCAGCCTAAAATCCCTGCAAGTGCAGGAGTATCGTATGTCATTAGCATGATAACAAAGCCTGCTAAAATTCCGACCAGGCCGCCTTCAGCGGGTCCCATACCGAACCCTACGACTAAAACCAATAGGAACGCTGTTATATAAAGTAAGGACACCGGGACTGCCTGGGTGATTCCAACACCTCCCATAGAAAGCAGGATAATGACTGAAAAAACCATTACCGTTTCAATGGGATTCTTTGTCGCGTCCATACCCTTCTCAACAAAGCGGAAAAAAAACCAAAACACATAAACTAAGGTTATTAATATCAACAAGTCTAGCGCCATAGCCATTCCATCGTACAGAAACAAGAGCCCTGCCCAAAGGTAATACAAGACCTTAACGGAAACCATTAAGGCGGCCGAAACCAATGTCCGAAGAGTCAATGGAAATTTCCTGACCCAGGGCAGGAAAAAGAGAATGGAGCATAAAAGCAGCGCTGCCATATCTCCCAAATAGTCATAGCTTGTCCCGATTGCAGATAACATTCCGAAGCATAAGAACGGAAGTGCGTAAATATTAGCCTTACTTTGCATCAATAAAACGGTGATCAGTGCGATAGCAGCCGGCTCCAGGGAATAAGAGAGAGCAACTCTGCCTACCAGGAACGAGAAGCTTAACGTGACGGCTACCCGTACTATGAATTGCACGTCCGGAAGGGTAATATCCTTCACCTTACCGTGCTTTCCTTTTAAAAGAGCGTTTCTAAGGTTGTCCAACAACAATTCCACTGTGAATCCCCCCTCTTTCATCATCATAAGTGAGAAGGGTTACGAAACCTGTAGAAGGCTGTCGTGGAAGCAAATAAATTTTCGACAAACAACCACGGGGACAGACCCCGTGGGGGCAAAAACAGCCAGAGGGACAGACCCCGTGGGGGCAAAAACAGCCACGGGGTCTGTCCCTCTGGTCGTTTTTGAATCTAAATGTTAAAGAAACGCTTGGCGTTATCGCAGGTAATACGGGCCACTTCCTCGTAGGTAATCCCCTTGATTTCTGCGATTTTCCGGGCAGTGTATTCCACATAAGGAGACTGATTGGGCCGTCCCCGAAAGGGTTCCGGTGTCAAATACGGAGCATCTGTCTCTATGAGAAGGTGCTCAATGGGCACAGCCTCCACTACCTCGATAAGCTTTCTGGCATTCTTGTAAGTTACCGGTCCGGCTATGGAAATGGTAGCACCCAACTTCAAATATTGCTCCGCCAACTCTCGGCTTCCGGAATAGCAGTGCATGAGCAGCCTTGCATCGGGAAGTCCATCCTTTTGTTTGGGGAATTGGTCCGTCCTGGATTTGCTGAAGACCCCTTCCTCTTTTAATATCTGCATTACATCGTTGTTGGCATCCCTGTCATGAATTACGATGGGCATGGAAAGTTCCAGAGCCAGCTGAATCTGCCTGCGAAACCAGTGTCGCTGGACCTCGGGATCCGATAGATTGCGGAAATAATCCAAACCGATTTCCCCGATGGCCTGCACCTTGGGCTTCCTCGCCAGTCCCTTGAAAAGAATCAAATCCTCTTCGCTCATCTTTTCAGCATCATGAGGGTGGCAACCTACCACAGCATAACACCAACTGTGCTCCTGGGCATGGTTGTATGCCGCCATAGAGCTCTCCAGGTCGAAGCCCACATCCATTACATAGGAAATATCCGAATCCTCGATATCTTGAATGAGCTTTTCCCTCGTCTGTGAATTATAAGTTTCATTATTTATATGCGTATGGGAATCAAACAGCATTTCAAACCCTCTTTCCTATACATCGTTTCCCTTTTCCAGATCAAAGCAACAATAAATCTTTATATCAGCCGAGTGTTGTTGCTTTTCATCTCCAGAAGCAACAACAAAACCACTTTTCAGCAAATCCTTGTTGCCTTTCTTGCCGTGAAGCAACAATAAATCTTTATAACAGCCGAGTGTTGTTGCTTTTCATCTCCAGAAGCAACAACAAAACCACTTTTCAGCAAATCCTTGTTGCCTTTCTTGTCATGAAGCAACAATAAATCTTTATAACAGCCGAGTGTTGTTGCTTTTCATCTCG
>JBAYOC010000212.1:0-3369 GCA_041678465.1 Anaerovoracaceae bacterium
AAATCCAAGGCGCTCCGCACCGACAGATCAGAGAAAGCAGCAATGTTCATGCCCCCCACGGTGACAGCCAGGACTTCCGGCTTCAGCCTTTTCCCTCCGCATGTAGGACAGGGTACGATGTTCATGTAATGCCGCATCCTCTCCTTTATATAATCGGAATTGGTATCCTTGTATCTTCTCTCCAGGTTGTTGATGACCCCTTCAAATGGGTGATTTCGATAGGATTCAGAGCCGTTGTTGCGGCTGACATAATAATATTGCAACTTACGGTTACCTGTCCCGTAGAGGAGTTCCTGCTTAAATTTGGCAGGGAGTTGAGCGTAGGGCATGTTGATGTCTACCTTATGATCTTCGGCAAGGGCATCGACCATCTGACGGTAAAAGCTGGAGATATCCATCGATGCGAATACGTTTGACAAAGCTCCTTTTGGAATGGATATGTCCTGTTGAGTTATAATTAGATCGGGATCGATCCTCTCGAGAAAACCCAAGCCGGTGCAATCGGGACATGCTCCAAAGGGGCTGTTAAAGGAAAACATCCTAGGCTCCAGTTCCTCCATGCTGACTCCGTGTTCCGGGCATGCCAGCTTGGTATTGAAGACCATGGTGTTGCCGTTTTCTACAATTACGGTGACCAGGCCGTCTCCATGCGTGATGGCCATTTCTGCAGATTCGGCCAGGCGACTTTCGGCCCCCTGCTTAACGATGATCCGGTCTATGACGATTTCTATGGTGTGTTTGTGGGTTTTCTCCAGTTTAATCTCTTCACCGTCCAGTTCCCTGATCTCTCCATCTACGCGGACTCGCGTGAATCCTTCCTTGCGGATTCGACTGAGAATCTTATCATGTTCCCCTTTTCTCTCCCGGATCACGGGAGCAAGAATGGTAAGTCTGGACCCTTCACCAAGGTCCATGAGCTGGTCTACGATTTGGTCCACAGTCTGGCTGGAGATTTCTCTTCCGCATATGGGACAGTGGGGAATGCCGATACGGGCGTACATGAGACGGAGATAGTCGTGGATCTCTGTTACCGTTCCCACTGTGGAGCGGGGATTTTTGTTGGTGGTTTTTTGATCTATGGAAATGGCGGGAGAAAGCCCTTCAATATACTCTACGTCGGGCTTTTCCATCTGGCCCAAAAACTGTCTGGCATAAGAGGATAGGCTTTCCATATAGCGTCTTTGGCCCTCTGCATAAATAGTATCGAAAGCCAACGAGGACTTGCCTGAGCCGGACAGGCCGGTTAGGACTACCAGCTGGTCTCTCGGTATGGTTAGGTCTACATTTTTAAGATTGTGTTCGTTTGCACCTTTGATTATGATTTTATCTGACATTTATCTTCCTCGTTTATTGTTACTATAATATTAATTTTTGTATTCGCTGGAGCACAACCCCCCACGCATCCATATCAAGTCTTATACTTGGCTACAGTCTGACTTTGTATTCGAACAGGCGGTCCCGAAGCTGGGCCGCTTGCTCGAATTGCAGATCTGAGGCTGCCTGCTTCATCTGTTTTTCCAGCAGCTTGACGTAATCGGCCAGCTCCTTTTTCGTCAGTTCCAGAGGCCGTTTGCCGTGGTAATACTCCTCTGTCTCTTCCACTACTTTGGTAGCTTCTATAATATCACGTATGGATTTCTCTATGGTAGTTGGTATGATACCGTTCTCTTCGTTGTAGGCTTGCTGGATTTCCCTCCGACGCTTGGTCTCACTGATGGCTTTTTCCATGGCACCGCTAATCCGATCGGCATACATGATGACTCTGCCTTCGACGTTTCTCGCCGCTCTGCCGCAGGTCTGGATGAGGGAGGTCTCCGTTCGCAGAAAGCCTTCTTTGTCGGCATCCAGTATTGTCACCAAAGAGACTTCCGGCAGATCAAGCCCTTCTCTCAGAAGATTGATACCCACCAACACATCAAATAACCCAAGGCGCAGGTCGCGAATAATCTCCATTCGTTCCAGTGTCTCCACTTCCGAATGGAGGTAGCGGACTTTGATCCCGACATTTTTCAGATAGTCGGTAAGGCTTTCTGCCATTTTCTTTGTAAGGGTGGTGACGAGAACTCTTTCTTTTCTTGCCACTACTTTGTTAATCTCTCCGATGAGATCATCAATTTGCCCTTCTGTAGGCTTCACAGTTATCTCCGGATCCAGCAAACCCGTAGGACGAATGATCTGCTGGGCTACAACTCCACCGCTTTTCGCCTTTTCATAGTCTGCAGGAGTAGCGCTGACGTAGACGATCTGGTTAACCTTTGCTTCGAATTCTGCAAAGGACAGAGGACGGTTATCCAAGGCCGAGGGCAACCGAAAACCGTAGTCCACCAGATTGGTCTTTCTTGAGCGGTCCCCTGCCCACATTCCACGAAGCTGCGGAAGCATGGCATGGGATTCATCTACAATAATCAGAAAGTCGTCGGGAAAGTAATCGATGAGGGTATAAGGCCGGGTTCCCGGCGGAAGGCCGCTGATATGGCGCGCGTAGTTCTCAATTCCCTTGCAACTCCCCACCTCGCGGAGCAGCTCCAGGTCGTACCTGGTTTTTTGTTCAAGCCTCTGAGCTTCTACCAATTGCCCCTTTTCTTTGAACCATTTAATTCGCTCAGCCAGTTCCGTCTCGATGCTCAAGACAGCCCTATCCATGTTTTCCTTGGAGGTGACGTAGTGGGATGCAGGAAAAACGGAAACGTGATTTCGAAGTCCGATAATCTCTCCGGTGAGAGGATTCATTTCTTTAATCTGTTCTACTTGATCTCCGAAAAGCTCGACCCTTACCGCATGTTCCGCACCTGCGGGATAGATGTCTATCACATCGCCTCTGACCCGAAAAGTTCCTCTGGTGAAGTTCAAATCATTTCTTGTATATTGGATATCCACCAGCTTACGAAGCATTTCATTCCTGTCTTTTTCCATTCCCGGTCGGATGGATAAGACTTGGTTCTCATAGTCGATGGGGCTTCCCAGCCCGTAAATGCAGGATACGCTGGCAACAATGATTACATCGCGTCTTTCAGTCAGAGAAGCAGTTGCCGAATGTCGCAATTTGTCGATCTCGTCATTGATGTCCGAATCCTTCTCTATATAGGTGTCTGTATTCGGTACGTAAGCTTCCGGCTGGTAATAGTCATAATAGCTGACGAAGTATTCCACCGCGTTTTCTGGAAAGAACTCTTTGAATTCTCCGCAGAGCTGTGCTGCTAGGGTCTTGTTATGGGAGATTATGAGGGTGGGCTTTTGAACCTGTTCAATGACATTGGCCATGGTGAAGGTTTTCCCCGAACCCGTAACTCCTAACAGGGTTTGATGCTTCTCTCCCCTATTGATCCCTTTCACCAGCTGATTTACCGCCTGGGGCTGGTCGCCGGTCAA
>JBAYOC010000213.1:0-3362 GCA_041678465.1 Anaerovoracaceae bacterium
CGGTCTAGATTTGGTGTAGATGCCATTGCAATAGCGTTGGTGCAAGAGTCGGCAGTACTTTTTCCAAAACCGTCAAGTATCATCAACATTGTGTTCATAGTTTCATCTCCATATGCCTGATTATAGCAAATACCTGCCCAAAATAATATAGCTTCACCTAATATTTTAGTATAAGATAGAATCAGAAGCCCCATGTTTCCGCTGATGCCCAAACTTGATACGAAGTGAGCAAAAATTCAACCTGTACCAATATGGCCGCCAAATCGGCCTCCAAGTGAGCAAAATCTCAAGTTGTACGACGAACGGAGAGGAAAACTCCCTATATATTCGCGTACAAACCGAAAGTTTGCACAGATTATCCTGAAAAATGGATATTTGGACTGGCGAAGCGACGCACTACTTGAAAAATTGCACAGGTGGGGCTGTGAAAGGGCTTTACTAGGAGGATTTATGAACTGGACAGAAGAACAAAAGCAGGCCATTGAGATCAGAGAAAAGAGCATGCTGGTCTCAGCTGCTGCAGGATCCGGAAAGACCGCTGTACTCGTGGAACGCATCAAACAGCTCATTCAAAAAGATGGCTTGTCTCTTGACGAACTGCTGGTGGTGACTTTTACCAATGCGGCGGCTTCGGAGATGCGTGAAAAAATCGTTTCTGCCATACCGGAGCAGATGAATAAAATACATAAAGCCCATATCAGCACCTTCCATGCGTTTGCACTAGACGTAATCCGCCGCTATTTCCATATTGTTGATATAGAGCCGGGCTTCAAAATATGCGATGATGCCCAGAGGGCATTGCTGCAGAACGAGGCTATGGAGCAACTTTTTCATGACGGGTTTCAGAGACAGGATCAAGGTTTTCTGCTCTTCCTGAAACTCTACGCCGGCAGTAAAAACGAAGATGCCGTCAAAGCGATGATATTTGACGTCCACAACTTCATACAGAGCCTTCCCGATCCATTTGCCTGGCTGGATGAGAAGGTCGAAGCCCTGACATCGGACGAATTTGCATTCAAGGAGAGTCCATTATTTCAGGAAATGCTCGCGGAAATTCGTGAAGAGCTTCAATCTGCAGAGGAAGACTGCAATCGGGTGTTGCAAAGACTTTCGGAATGCGGGCTGACAAGTCTTGAGAAAAAGGCCCAAGCCGACCTGGATGCTATGGAGGGGCTGCTGAATGCATTTGAAGAGGACTTTGTCAGCGGGGTGCGCCAAATAGAAAGCATTGTTTTCCAGAGGTTTGCTGCCTCCAAAGATGACAAAGCCGGCTATGAAGAAATAAAGGAGGAGATATCCTTTCTCCGTGGCAGGGCGAAAGACAGTCTAAAAAGACTCATTTCCGCATATTTCTCCAAGCCCATGGAGGCGTATATTTCAGAAATGAATCAAACCTATTCTACTGCGTTGATATTAAAAAACCTCGTCGTAGAATTTGATAAACTTTACATGCAGCGGAAAGAAAAGAAAGGCCTCATCGATTTTTCGGATATCGAGCATTTCGCATTGAGGATCTTATCCGATGAAGCAGCAGCCTCGGAATATCGAAGTAAATTCCGATATATTTTTATAGATGAATATCAGGACAGCAACCTGGTGCAGGAAGCCATCATCGGAAAAATAAAACGTCAGAACAACGTCTTCATGGTAGGAGATGTGAAGCAAAGTATCTATAAATTCCGGCTGGCAGAGCCGGAGATCTTTCTCAACAAATACGAGTTATTTAAAAAGGGCACCGATCCTTTTTCTATGAAGCTGGACCTGAACCGCAATTTCCGTAGCAAGGGCCCGATCATTGATGTGGTCAATCACGTCTTCAGCCGCATTATGGATCAGAGGAGCACAGGGATTGAATACAATGAAGAAGCGGCACTTTATAAAGGGGTAAGCTACGAAGGTTCCCTGGACTACAAAGCAGAGCTTCATCTAATAGAAGACCGTCAAATCGATGATGCGGCTTTTGACGATGAAGTGGCGGATATGAAAAAGGCAGAGCTGGAGGCTTACGTTGCAGCCAGCTTGATAAAGCAAAACAAGGGACTGCCCTACTACGATGAAAAGACCAAGCAGCAGCGCCAGTTAAGCAACAAGGATATGGTGATTCTGCTCAGAAGCGCAGCGGGAACTGCAGATATTTACTACGAAACCCTTGAGAGAGAAGGCATTTCTGCATATATGGATACAGGGGACGGATATTTTGACACACTGGAGATATCCGTATTCCTGAACTTGCTTAAGGTCATCGACAACCGGAAACAGGATATACCCCTCCTCAGTATTTTGCGGTCTCCCATCTTCGGGTTTTCCATTGACGAACTGGCGGAGATCCGGGCTGACCATAAAGCAGGATCCTACTTCGATGCTTTTTCACGCTACAGCCGGAAGGGAGCTGGGGAAGATCTGAGTCAGCGGTGCCGGCACGCGCTTTCCCAAATCGACCAATGGAAGCAGCGAGCAAAGTTTCTCCCCCTGTCTGACTTTATCTGGCAGTTGATTCAGCAGACCGGCTACTACAGTTATGTTGGGGCGCTTCCCGGAGGAACGCAGCGTCAAGGAAATCTCAGGGCCTTGGCTGACAAGGGTGCTGTCTATGAGAGCGGTTCGGGAAAGGGTTTGTTCGGATTCATCAATTACATCGAAGCGGTGAAAAAGAGAAAAGTGGCTTCGCCACCCATCAAACTGATCGGGGAAAATGATGATGTGGTTCGAATTATGACAGTCCACAAGAGCAAAGGGCTGGAATTCCCTTTGGTTTTAGTAGGAGGACTCGGCAAGCTTTTCCATCGGGAAAAGGGAGGTGTTATAAGTCATCACAAGGATTTGGGTATAGCCCTGAGACTGGTAGACAGAGACTTACGCTGCTATAAAAAAACACTTCCCCAGAGCATCATAGAAACAAGAATCAGTAGAGAAGGAATGGCAGAAGAGATTCGAATCCTCTACGTAGCCCTCACCCGCCCCATGGATAAGTTGATCCTTTTGGGCTCGGTGAAGGAGGCGGAGAGCGCTGTGAAACGGGCTATCGATCGAGGCCTGCCGAATCCGATAAAAGCGAGAAGCTATCTAGAATTTCTTCTGCCTGCTTTGACGGATTGCCCGGGAATTGACCTCTACACCCATGACAGAGGCATTGTCTCCATAGGAAAGAAGCAACAGCAGGATTATAAGCAGAAGCTTCAAGTGGTTATGGAGCAGGGCTTTTCCACGGAAGAGACCGTATACGATGCGGTAGCGAAGCGCCTCGACTGGGCCTATCAATATCCCGGTGCCCTTCAGAGCAAATCAAAGTACACCGTGTCGGAATTGAGTCGTGGCAGGAGCAAGCCCGAACGCCGTGTTATCGGGTCTGAAACCGCTTCAAA
>JBAYOC010000214.1:0-3359 GCA_041678465.1 Anaerovoracaceae bacterium
CATGTTCCTGTTCTATAGGACGGGAATTTTTAAGCGAATTTCCAAACCGGCAGGGGAACGCGGTGAAAGAAGCAGCAAGATATTGCTTCAGATTTTAGTCATTGCCGTACCCATAACCATCGGCGCCGCTATCATGCCCATCATGAACACCATCGATGTGGCCATCGTCATCAATCGGTTGACGATTAGCGGGTTTACCCCCGAAGCTGCCAACGATCTATACGGTCAGCTGACGGGAATGGCCGGTCCCTTGATCAACTTTCCCCAGGTGTTGACCCAGGCCATTGCCATGAGTCTTGTTCCGGCAATTGCGGCTGCCTATAAGCGCAGGGAAACTGATTTTCTGCGATATAATGTTGAGCTGGGGCTTAGGACTTCACTGATTATAGGATTGCCCTGCGCCCTGGGCCTGATGACTTTATCCGAGCCTATCATGCTGCTCCTCTATCCTGCGCAGAAGGCAAGCGCAATAAGCGCGGCACCCAGTCTGTTCATCCTGTCTTTCGGTGTGATTTTTCTGTCTACGGTGCAGATTCTGACGGGAGTCCTGCAAGGAATGGGGAAACAACTGATTCCCGTGAGAAACCTGGCCATCGGGGCTGTGGTCAAGGTGATGCTGACCCATTACTTGACAGCCATTCCTACCATCAATATAAGGGGAGCCGCCATTGGTACGGTATGCGCCTACATAGTGGCATCCATATTGAATTTGATGGCAGTGAGAAAATATACAGGAGCCAGGTTTGATTTTCGACTGACCATTGTCAAGCCTGGGATCTCCGGTTTGACCATGAGTGTGGCTGTCTTTGGAGTTCATCGTTTGCTAAATTTCTTTTTTGGTAGTATTATAGACAGCACCAACATGGCGAATGCTTTGGCCACTGCTCTAGCTATTTTAACAGGCGTTGTTGTTTATGTGTTTATGCTCTTTGCAACAAGGGCTATTACCAGTGAGGAATTAAAGCTGATGCCTAAAGGAGATAAGTTGATACGGATCTTTGCGAGGTTTAAAAAGTAATGTATGAGGAATTATATAAAGAAGGCAATACGGCTGCAGATGCAGTAGATCGTCTGATAAAGATCATTGCTCTGCTGAGAAGTGAGGAAGGCTGTCCATGGGACAAAGCACAGACCCATGAAAGTCTTAAGGTCTGTTTGATTGAAGAGGCTTACGAGGTAACAGAGGCCATTGACAACTTGGACTGGGACAACCTGGAAGAAGAGTTGGGTGATGTGTTGCTTCAGGTTGTTTTTCACGGTGATCTAGGACAATCCACAGGCAAATTTGACCTAAAAAGCATCGCAAACAGAGAATGTGAGAAAATGATACGTCGCCACCCCCATGTTTTTTCAAATATTAGGGCGGAAAGTATTGACACAGCCCTTGAAAAATGGGAAAATATGAAAAAGCAAGAGAAGCAAGGTACTTTGACGGAATCCATGAGGCAGATTCCTAAATCTCTGCCTGCATTGCGCAAGAGCATGAAGGTTCAGTCAAAGGCTGCAGGAGTGGGATTCGACTGGGACAATGTGGATCCTGCTTTTGAAAAGGTGGTAGAGGAAACCGGAGAGCTCATGGAGGCTTACCGGAAAGGAGACTTTGGGGGGATACGCGACGAGTTAGGAGACCTGCTTTTCGCAGTGGTTAACGTTGCTAGATTCCTGGAAGTCGATCCCGAAGACGCTTTGAATTTTACTTCGCAGAGATTCATACAGAGGTTTAGCTTCATTGAAGAGGCCACCCGCGCGGAAGGCCGTCGTATGGAATCGATGACTCTCTCAGAGATGGACAAGCTTTGGGAGCAAGCAAAAAAGCGGGAGCGTAATAGTGAATGCCCTGTGAAGTAAAATGAAGAGATAGAATTTATAATAATTCATTTAAGGAGGTAAGATTCGTGAACAAAGCAGAATTAGTTGCCCGCGTAGCAGAGAAAACCGGCTTTACCAAGAAAGATGCTGAGGTTGCCGTAAACGCATTTGTCAGCGCTGTAGAAGAAACACTTGTAAAGGGTGATAAAGTACAGCTCATTGGCTTCGGAACATTCGAAACCAGACAAAGAAAAGAAAGACAAGGCAGAAATCCAAGAAAACCTGGTGAAGTGATTAAGATTGCTGCATCGAAGGCACCTGTTTTCAAGGCAGGCAAAGCATTGAAGGACGCTGTTAACAAATAATACATGATGGTTATGAAAAAGGGCAGCTGCAGCTGCCCTTTTCATTTGTACGCGCCTATCCGCATTTGCGGTAGCAAATGTCTGGAAGGTGCTATGTCCGGATTCCCCAGCTTTAGCTGGATGGAATCTACGGCTCGGAGGGAATCTATGAGGATTGACAAGTTTCTGAAGAATTCCAGAATCATTAAGCGCAGGACCGTTGCAAAGGAAGCTTGCGAGCAGGGAAGAATTCAAATTAACGGCAAGGTTGCAAAACCCGGCAGCGAAGTTGTCCCCGGGGTCACCGTTGTGATCGGTTTTGCTGCCCGGGAGATAAAGATTCTGGTCACTGCTGTTCCTGAGCACGTGACGAAGGAAATGGCAGATTCCATGTACCAAATTCTTCCTTGATTTCTGTAATAGAACGTAACAAAATGGTAACAATAGATAACGGCAGCTCGTTTTAACGGGCAGCCGTTATTTTGCGCACCTAACCACATTTGCGTAGCAAATGTCTGGTAGGTGCCATGTCACGTCAGCTCGTCCAATTTGTGAAGCAAATTGTCGACGAACTGGTGCACAGAAATCACAAATCTTTGATTTGTAGATTTCTACTGCGGATTCCCCGGCTTTAGCCGGTTGGAATCTACGGCTAGGTTTAAGGGGCATTAATGAGGATTGGAATTCCGGAAGCGTTGCTTTTTCAAAGATATGAGCCAATTATAAAAACTTTTTTTAACAATTTGGGAGTTGATGTGGTCTATTCCGGGCCTTCAAATCAGGACATTCTTGAACGGGGAATCAAGAACTGCGTGGATGAGGCTTGCTTGCCCATGAAACTATTTCAAGGCCACGTTTCCAGACTTGAGGAGGAATGCGACATGGTCGTGGTTCCCAGACTCATGAAATGTGAGTTTGGCAACTCTATTTGTCCCAAATTCTCCGGGCTGCCGGAATTAATAGGAAAGGGGAATTCCAAGAACAAGTTTATCTTCACCGATCCCTTGTACCTCAACGACAGAGCAAAGCTGGGGAAGGCAATCATCAAGCAGGGTAAGCAGATAGGGGTACCTAAAGAGAACATACTTAGAGCATTCCGTGCCGGAGAAGCTGCCATGAATATTCGTAAAGCGGTGTACCGTGCAGAGGCGGACTTTGCAGAGATTGCAGGGATGGGAGAGAGCCGGGGAGGGGAAAGCAAGGGAA
>JBAYOC010000215.1:0-3352 GCA_041678465.1 Anaerovoracaceae bacterium
CACCTCGGCTGAAGATGCGTCTATTTCGCTCTTTCTCTTACTTGCTCTGCATACTAACAAGTTTGCTGTTGATTTTTACCCTTACCGCCTCAATCCATTACAGCAGGCCTCCCCTTTCCGCCGGAATGGATACTTCCACCCGGGAATACTCCCGAAGTGAGCTTCTGGGGCTGTCTTTGCTCCTGGTGGATGAGATTACAAAACTGGCTGAAGACGTCACATTTGATGAAAAGGGATTGTTGCTGCCTGAGGAAATGGATCTGGCCGCAACCGCTGCCGAAGCCATGAGAGGCCTGGAAGATCGCTACCCCTCTCTTTCCGGCTATTATCCCTCCCCGAAGCCTGTCCTCTTCTCCAAGGGCATGTCTTATTTAGGAATTACCGGCATCTTCTCACCTTTTACTCTCGAGGCAAACTATAATCGGGATATTGCACCTTTTCTTATCCCCTATACCGTGAGTCACGAACTCTCCCATTTGAAGGGCTTTATGCGGGAAGACGAGGCGGGCTTTCTGGCATACTTGGCATGCAGGGATTCCCGGTCTCCGCAATTTCAATACAGCGGAACGCTAAACGCTCTTCTGTATACCTTAAGTGAATTATACAACAATGTAGACAGTAGCATTTACGATGCCGTTTTCTTGCGTATTCCTGAACCGGTGCGTCTGGAAATGGCTTACAGTAAAGGCTATTGGAAGAAGCACACGACTGTTATCACAACGATAGCCAAAAGCGCCAACGACAAGTACCTCATGGCAAACGCCCAGGCAGAAGGGGTCAAGAGCTACGGTAGGATGGTGGATCTTCTGTTGGATGAGTATGAACATAGAATCTTTTCCGAATACAACGACCTTATACCCCAGAACCTCCTTGACAACATGGAGTCCGCGGAACTAAACTGAGTAGTTGGATGAAGGGATTACTAGGACTATGAAAGAACTGACAGTAGGAATATTTAATGACTCATTTCCTCCCACGATTGACGGTGTTGCGAATGCGACTTCAAACTACGCTTTAGAAATTCAGAGAAACTACGGTAGGGCTGTGGTCGCTACTCCCTGGTATCCCAATACTTCTGATAATTATCCTTATGAAGTCATCCGCTATCCCAGTGCAAAAGTAAGTAAAAAGTTGGGGTACCGTGCGGGTTATCCCTTTGATCCTTTCGTTGCGAACCGCCTGCGGAAAACAGATATGGACCTTATACATATCCATTGCCCCTTTGCGTCTGCCGTACTGGCAAGAATATTGCGGTTCAACAGTGACATTCCCATCGTCTTTACATATCACACAAAGTTTGATCTGGAATTTCAAAAGGTTCTCCCGTATGATCCGGTCAGAACTGCGTCAGCAAAATTCTTGCTGTCCAATATCAATGCATGTGATGAAGTTTGGGCAGTTTCCCGGGGTGCAGGGGAAAATATGAGAGCCTTCGGTTATGAAGGCGATTATATCATAATGGAAAACGGCACGGATTTTCCAAAAGGCCCGGCAGATGTAGCACTTGTAGATCAAATCCGTAAAGAGCATAACATTGAACCCGGACTTCCGGTCTTCCTCTTTGTGGGCCGGATGATGTGGTACAAGGGAAACCGCCTCACCATCGACAGTCTGAAAACCGTAAAGGAGCAGGGGCGCCGCTTTAAGATGCTCTTTGTCGGCGACGGCTATGATCGTCTCGAAATTGAATCTTATGTGGAAAAATGTGGCCTTTCCGATGACTGCATTTTTACCGGGGCTATTTATGACCGGGAGATGGTCCGCGCCTATTTTACCTTAGCGGACATGTTTCTATTTCCCTCCACCTATGACACCAATGGCATCGTGGTTTCCGAAGCAGCGGCCTGTGCTTGCCCAAGCCTTCTCATCGAAGGTAGCTGTGCTGCGGAAAGGGTGGTACATATGGAGACAGCCCTTCTTGCCAAGGAAGATGTGGGAGATTTGGCTGAAGCCATCCTCTTCGCCTGCGATCATCCCGAGTTAATGAAACGAATCGGAGAGGCAGCTGCTGAAAAGGTTTACCTTTCCTGGAAGGATGCCGTCGGAATTGCCTATGAAAGATACCAGACGGTCGTTGACAAATACAACTGCGAGAGCGATGCCCAGAGCAGGAGGCTTGCTGCACTAAACGATCTGCGGAGGTTGAAAGAGGAATTTGGGTTTAAGATGGACTATCTCACGGAGATGGTACGCGAAAGGCAGCAGGGTTTAGAAGCCAGAAGAGACCATATTCGGGATCTTTATCGAATCAAGCAAGGGCAACTTGGCATAAAAATAGAACACCTCCTGGAATTCTATCGAGAAAAACAGGAGGGGCTCGGAATCAAATTTGAGAACATCCTTGAATACTACCGGGATATCCCGGAGGACATGTTCGGTGATCTTATCGAAGAAATCAAGGCAGAGAACGATAAACGAATTGGATAACCCTGTTTATTTCTGATTGTGGTTGACCCATTCCCTACCCTCTGCCGTGTCATCTTCCGAAGGGATAGTCACCCTGGTGTCGATGTCAATGGTATGCGCATTAGCGATTGGAAAAGTGGTGAATGAAGGAATCGTTGTGTCCGGATTCTTCTTTTCATTTTTATCTTTCTTTTCTTTGTTATCTGTCATAGCTCTATCCTCCCATTACACGATTGAAATTGTTATCCTATAAAACTCCGATCTAATTGCGTGTTGTAGGAATAGAATACCCAAATGCGGCATTTCTAACCAAGAAAGTGTAGGGATACCAGATAACAAACGGGCTCGAAAAACATTGCACTTAACGCATGCTTAGGGGACAAAGCTCGCCACAATGCCCTTGGCCAGATAGTCCGCAATATCATAGGCAATCTCCTCAATGTTGTCAAATATCCGGATTCCTTCTTCATAATTTCCTGCCATTATGGCAACGATTTCATTGACAGTCTGACTGACGAAGCTCTGCAACAACTGCCTCCACTGTACTTCCTCCCAGTAAGGGTTCAACTGCGCTAAAAACGCAGCCCAATCGTTGGCGTTCTGATTCAGTTCTACTGTCAGCCGGTTAATCGTATCCTGATCGTTGTTCTTTAGGGCATCTATCAGGCTTACGATCCTGGACATATGTGCTGTGATAAAGCTGGCAAAACGTTCCGCCGCCGGCCTTCCGAAAAAGACGATCAACAGATAATAAAAATCCCGGGAGTTGGTAAATAGTCGGTTGAGAACCGCCGGCATATCCGGGTCGTCCCGTACGGCGCTTTGAATGTAGAAGCGCATCCACATAACCTGCTGCTCCCAGAATTTACGGACCTCTTTAATCAAGTTTAATTGTCCCTCAGTGATTACACCTGTATCCATTTTATTTCACTCCTTTATATTATTC
>JBAYOC010000216.1:0-3339 GCA_041678465.1 Anaerovoracaceae bacterium
AAATTCGTCGATTTCATTCTGATCACACTCATCGGCGGCCACGATGAGCAGGCGTGCATAGGCAGGGCTTTCCTGGATGATCTGAAATTTGCGGATGGAGTGCATTCGTCGTGACACTTGATTGAAAGCATGTCCATGAATGAATTTTCCATCCACCGTGACAAACATGTCATCCTCCCGGCCGTCCAGTTTCTCCAGTACAGGCAACCCCATACCGCAAGGGCAGCTTTCCGTTGACAGTGCGGCTCTATCCCCTATCTGATACCTCAGCCTGGGCATCACATAGTTGTTCAGGTCGGTTACTAATAGAACGCCGCTTTCCCCTCTGGGCAAGGTTTCAAAGGTTACGGGATCCACCACCTCCAAGACAGCGTTTTCCGCGCTGATATGCATGCTTCCCTCCCGGCATTGGTAAGCCAGGATGCCGCCGTCCCTTGCCCCGTATTCATTTACAAGTGGACAGCCGAAGGCCGCTTCTATAGCCTCTCTTTGAAAATCGTGGAGGGTTTCCGCAGTAGATACCACTGCTTTTAATTCCAGCCCTAAAGTCAATCCCCGGTCAAGCATCAGCTTTGAAAAAAGGTGCAGGGCTGAGGCGTAACCATAAATGTATTCAGGTTTATAGCTCCTGATCGTTTTCAGGTAGTTGTCCATTTCCTCAGCCTTGAGGGCATAGGCGGGAATCATGATCCTGTTTTTTAACCACTTTTCTTTAAGGCTGTATGCTCTGGCCTTGTAGCGGTCCAATTCCATGGGATTGCCCCAGATCATCACGCTGCGGCTCCCCGGTGTGATCCCCCACCAGCTGAGGCCTCTCCACCTTGCGGCTTCGTAATACTCAACCATGTGCCGATCCATAAAAAACTTTACCGGTTCACTGGTAGAGCCTCCGGTGAAATTCTCAACCAGGGCTACAGAATTGGCGTCTTTATGCAGGTATAAATCAAAATCTTCCTTAAACTTGCTCTTGGTCAATACGGGAAATTGGCGCAATGCAGCTGCTGAGTTTTTCTTAATATCCTCTTCCAAATGCCTGTACGGCTCATATGCCGGCACGCTTTTAATGCATTCAGTCAAGAGGTACTCCAGCTTTTTCTTCCGCAATGCTGTCAGCTGCTGTGGCGTAAAATTCTCATACCTTTTAAGCTCTTTTAACTTCCAGCGAATCTGATTGCCTGCTTTTTTTTCCATGTAAGGATAGACCAACTTCTCTATCATCCACTTTACTTTATCCATATTCTTCTCCCGATTTATTTAGAGGTGCTTTATATAAAAATGCATATCAACAGGCGTAAAGCCAAGCTTCTTATAAAATGTCATTGCGCTTGCATTAGAGAATTCCGATTGAAACTGCAACCGCTTATAACCTTTGATTCTTCCATATGTCACCAGAAATTTCATAGCCTCTTTGCCAAAGCCTTTTCCTCGATACTCTTCTCTTATATATAAATCGTCTAATACCAATGCTTTTCCATGTGCCCATATACTATAGATGGTCATTAAGTTTGCAAACCCCATGATTGTTTCGTTTTGCTCAAATAGAAACAAGGTTACAAGTTCAGGATTGTTCACAGCTTCCCGGAACGTGTTCATAAAAATGGTGTCCGGCTCATCTTGCGTGTTGTTCCATACTCCGTCTTCCTGTATTTCGAAATCCATGAACTCACGATTGAGCGTTATCCAGATTTTTTCATCTTTCGCTTCGCATTTGCGGATATTCATCTCCGATACCTCCACCTACACACTATAGTTATTGGGGTAGTTGTTTTCCGCAGTTACTGCAATAAACATGATCATTGGCAACTTTATCCCCGCAATAGGGGCAGAAGTTATTACCTTCTTCTATAACAGAATTTCTACCGCTAAATTGGGGTACATCTTCATTCCGCTGCTCTTTTGCGAAATACTCATTCAGTGGATCCGTCTCTTCGTGTGCATCGGTTATATCAAAAGCAGAGAAGCGGTTTTTCCCAGTTGCGTTCTTGTAATTATAAATTACTTGTAGAATTCCCAGAGCCACAAAGACGATCCCAAAGAGGCTGAAAAAGGTTGGAGCACCCATAGAAACAGTTGCAAAGGTCCAGATTATTCCAAATACAACGGCGGCTGCGGAGCCAAAGGCTCCCATCATGGAAGGACCTCTACCCGGTTTAATGCTTTTCATTCTAATGGCCATCCTCTCTGATTTCTATTCATGGTTGAAACTTGTATTGTCAGTGAACCGGAAGTTGCTTCCCGTGACGGGTTTCCGTGTCTCATTTTGATAGAAACACCTTAATCATAAACTTTGGCAAGGCCGCCAGCCTTTTATATCTGGAAGGCTGCCGGGCAAAGCGGTAGAGCCATTCCAGGCCGTGCTTCCTGTAAAATTCCGGCGCGCGCTTAACCGTACCCGCCCACACATCCAGACTGCCGCCAACTCCTATAGCTGCCTTCACACCCAGCTCTTCCCTATAACGGGCCATAAACTTCTCTTGCTTTGGCGATCCAAGAGCAACGCACAGAAAATCGGCACCGGATCTATTTATATCATCTACGATATCCTTCTCTTCCTCTTTCTTAAAATAACCGTGGCGCGTCCCCGCTATTTTCAGTCCCGGGAAGGTCTCCTTCATCCTGTAAGCTGCAATCTCTGCTACACTTAGCGCCCCCTCGCCCTCCGGCCTGCTTCCCAGCAGGTAGATAGATTTCCCGTCCTTTTCCAGCAAGTCCAAGACCCAGTTCAAGAAATCGATTCCCGTCACTCTCTCCTGCAAGGGGCTTCCTAACAGTCTGGAAGCATAAACCAGACCAATTCCGTCGGGAATGACCAGGTCGGCAGATCGAATGATCTCCATCAACTCCGGATCCTTTCCCGCATTGACGATGATCTCTGAGTTCGGCGTTACGATAAGGCTACAGTCCGGAGTTTCCATCAACTCCGCCAACCTGCCGGCTGCCATCTCCATGTCGATCATATCCACGGGAACGTTCAATATCTCAATTCGCTTTATCTCACTCATTCTCAATAACCTCCTCTGCATCCTCTTCAATCAATCTCGCGTTCATCAATTCTCCGATTGCGTCCATCTCCAGATACTTTTCTGACGCAGCAACCAAGGCGGTAGACCTGACGGAAAGACTTTTCAAACCATCCAAGAGAACTTCCTCCCCCGTGTCTGTTGACCAGGCTTTTCCATTTTCAAAGACACCGTCACCGGACATGAAAAACATAATGCCGTCCGTAATGAAAGAACCTCGCGGCGCATAGCGATTCTGCGCAACGAAACCGGTGTCCGCCGTGAGCAGATTCTGCCCTAAATATATGGTGTCAAGGTCTCCAAGGCCCATCAAGTAAGC
>JBAYOC010000217.1:0-3313 GCA_041678465.1 Anaerovoracaceae bacterium
AGGGAAGATATGGCGCGCCCAGTCTTGGATCTATTGCTTCGGGAATGGTTATCTGGGCAAGGTCAATGGTTCCCCTTACCACCTCTTCATAGACCGTGTTATAATCGCCCAGCCCTCCGGCGCCAAAGTACTGAATCTTAACTCTGCCTTCCGTTCTTTCCTCCACCATTGCACAAGCATCGTTATTGAGGCCCGTAGCAATATGTTCGGTAGGTGCATCAGAAGCCAGCCTCAATGTAATGGGGTTATCCGCCGAGTATTCCGCCGGTTCTCCATTACCACCACCTCCGCCGCCACCGCAGCCGGCAAAGCTGGTCAGAACCAGTGCGAGCGCTATGCATAACGCTATTACTTTCCTTTGGTTCATTTTTCCTTCCTCCTCATTTTCTCTTGGTCACAGAATGGAATACGTCTAAGGACGTAACCCCTTCTCTACTTTAATCCTGATTGTTTTAGCCTGTCAGGATTAGATTATATTCTATACTATACTACATTTTATGTATTCGCAATATTTTAATTTCTGCATTCATAATATTGCACAATATTACGAATATATACACAATTCGACTTTTTTCGCTTTCTCTGCATAATAATAAAGAGAACCGTCTCCGGTTCTCTTTTGCTTTAAATAAACTTTTCAGATTTGCTTTATTGTCCGTCACTGTCATTGAAGACTCGACGAAGGAAACCCGAATAGGCACTTTTCTTATTCTTGTTTTCCTCCACTATGTTCCTCCGCTCCTCCGGGTCCCAATAGAGGATGGTCGCCTGAAAGCTATCCGGGGAAGTGGTAACCACAGCGTAAGAGCCCTGCCGGTTTCCCCGGGGGTGAGTGAGGCTTCCCGGGTTCAGTAGGTACATTCCTCCCAGGTTCTTATATTCCGGAACGTGAGTATGGCCGTACATCGCAGCTTTGCAACCCAGCGAGGAGGCTTTATAAAGCAGGTTTTCGGGACCGTATTTGGCTGCTTCCATGTGACCGTGGGTCAAGTAGATCTTACCGAACTCAGTATTCAGTATTTGGTAGTCGTCATTGGAAAAACTGCCGTCCATATTGCCTTTAATTGAAGTTACCGGGATTGCCGCGCGGCTTTCCATCAGCCATCCGTCTCTCACATAATCTCCAAGATGCAATACCCGATCGATACCCTCAAGGGTTCCGAGAACCTGCAATGCTACTTCGATATCACCATGTGTATCGCTGATTACCAAAAGTCTCATAATCTATTCCCTGATGATCTGTACTCCCTGCGGAGTGTCCTTAAGGGTGATCCCCTTTGCCTTCAGCAGGTCCCGTATTTCATCAGCCCTCTTGAAATCCCTATTGGCCCGGGCAGCCTGGCGTTCTTGAATCAACAGATCCAGCTCCCCATCCATTTCGTTCGTATCCTTCGGCTCCAGCAGCCCCAGCACTCGGGCAAGTTCGTTCAATAGCGACAAGCCCTCCTGGGCAAACTCCTTTGAGCAGCCTTCCTTCACGTAAGAATTGATCTGCTTAATTAATTCGAAAACTGCACTAATCGCATCTGCCGTATTCAAATCATCGTCCATTGCTAATATAAATTTATGCCTGTAGACTTGGAGGGTCTTCAGATGTTCCTTTTCCTCCTCTGTCATAGTTCCTTTTTCGTTCTCTATCAGATGCCGGAGAGTGCTCTCAGCATTCTGCATCCTCATTAGGGAGTTCTTTGCCTGCTCCATCAGATCTTCACTAAAGTTGATGGGGTTGCGATAGTGCCCCGACAGGAGGAAAAACCGGATGACTTCTCCGTCGTAATGCTGCAGGATGTCCCGGACGGTAAAAAAGTTACCTTTAGATTTGGACATCTTTTCGTTGTTGATGGTGATATAGCCGTTGTGCATCCAATAGTTTGCAAAAGGCTTGCCGGTTTCGGCTTCTGTCTGAGCAATTTCATTTTCATGGTGTGGGAAAGTAAGATCCTGACCCCCCGCGTGTATATCGATGGTGTCTCCCAAATATTTCGTGGACATGACGGAGCATTCAATGTGCCAGCCGGGTCTACCCATACCCCAGGGAGAGACCCATGCAATTTCGTCCTCATTCTTTCTGGCTTTCCACAGAGCAAAATCCAAAGGATCCTTTTTCTTTTCACCCACTTCAATCCGGGCACCACTTTCCAGATCTTCGATATTCTGCTTTGACAGTTTCCCATAATCCGCGAAGCTTCGGGTGCTGAAATATACGTCTCCCTCGGACTCATATGCATGACCTTTTTCCACAAGGTTGTTTACAAAGCGGATGATATCTTCCATATTGTCCGTAACCTTTGGATGCACCGTGGCCTTCTCTACATTTAATGCCTCTGCGTCTTTAAAATATTCAGCGATGTATTTTTCACTGACTTGGCTGGGAGAAACCCCGTCTTCTTTTGCCTTATTTATGATCTTATCATCCACATCGGTAAAGTTCTGAACAAACCGCACTTTCTGACCACGGTACTCCAGATATCTTCTCAGGGTGTCGAAAACCACGAAAGGTCTTGCGTTTCCGATGTGAAAGTAGTTGTACACCGTAGGTCCGCATACATATATTTTAATTTCGTTTTCATCTATGGGAATGAGTTCCTCTTTCTTCCTGCTCAGTGTGTTATATACTTTCATTGATCTTCTCCTCTTGTTTCGTCTAGGCTATCCAGCTGATTTTCCAGGGCTACAATCCTCCGCCGCAGGCATTCCAGCTCGACTGCAATGGGGTCGGGTAGATCGACCTGATTCAAGTCTTCCGTTCGCACACTTCCCCGTTTCACAATCTTTCCAGGAATACCGACTACGGTACAATTTTCCGGTATCTCTTTTAACACGACAGATCCGGCCCCGATTTTAGAATGATTACCCACTTTGAAGGGTCCTAAAACCTTGGCCCCACTACTTATCACTACATTATTGCCAATGGTGGGATGCCTCTTTCCGGTCTCTTTTCCCGTGCCGCCAAGTGTAACGGCTTGATAAATAGTAACATCATCCCCTATTTCAGTGGTTTCTCCGATGACCACGGCCATACCGTGATCAATAAAACAACGTTGGCCTATTGTCGCACCGGGATGGATCTCAATGCCTGTGAGAAACCTTGCCGTTTGAGAAATCAACCGGGCAAAGAGTTTCAATTTATGGTTATGCAGCCAATGCGCAGGCTTGTGTAATATCAGGGCCCAGACGCCCGGATAGCACAAGAGCACTTCAAAACTCGTCCTTGCCGCAGGATCTCTGGCTAATACTGTTTTGATGTCTTGGTTAATATCTCTAAAAAAGTTCATAATCCACCTCTTCAGTTCGCCGGTATGTAAAATATGGC
>JBAYOC010000218.1:0-3309 GCA_041678465.1 Anaerovoracaceae bacterium
GTGCATTTACAAGCATCTGAACATTTACGATGTACATAAGCATGAAATGCGCGACCTCCTCGGATTTTTCTTCGCCGAAAAAAGGTACGTGCTTTTCATAAAGAGTCTGAGGAATACGGTAAAGCCGATTCGTTATAGCGGGGAGATTACTGAATCCTGTGATGGCGCTCACCATGTAAGATCTCAACCAAATAACTAAATCTCTCCAAAGTGTCCTGAAGTCAGTGATTAAATTCATTTGTCCCAGGGTGATATATTTTTCCCCGCTTGGGGTTTGATTAAAGTTTTGGGCTTGGATTAAACTTGGGTCTGTTGCAGTATTTGAATTTGACATTTCGATCTCCTCCATGTATTTTGGTTTTCATTGCAGTTTATGAGCAACCAAGGGATGCTGTGCACCCCGTGGAGGTTTTCGGAATCATCTATGCGTGGTCAAATATTCTTGGATTTTATAATCAAAGGCATTTCGGATCGCATTGACAATGGGATGCTTCGCCGAATCATATTTTCTGTCATCGATGGAGGCTACGGGAAGAACGTTGGGAGAGGTTCCCGACAAAAATACACCATCTGCCCCATCAATACGATCCGCGTGTATCGACACTTCTATCACCTCATAGCCCACATTTTTACACGTTTCAATGACATGCATCCTGGTTATGCCCTTCAACACTTTCTCTTCCTGGGCGGTAATTACCTTTTCTCCCTTGACAAAAAAGATATTCGACGCTCCGCCTTCGGTTACATTTCCCTCACGGTCCACCAGAAAAACTTCATAAAGCCCCCTTTGGGATTTGATCTCATTTATGGTCTTTTTATAATTATGATCCACAAGCTTGATATTAGGGTTTTCTCGCTCCAGCGGCAAAAGACCTACAGGTACACCATTGTTTATTTCTTCTTCGGTAGGATAATGACTTTTGCTAATATAGCCCAAGGTCCTTTGGCTCCCGTCCGCTGCAAAGGTAATGTACTTGATGTTGCAATTGGCATTGTCGTTGGCTTCAGCTATTTGATGGATCTGCTCTTTCCATTCTGACGCGCCTATACGACAAACATTCCCTATGGCCTGAAAAGAACTGCACATCCTTATATAATGGTCTTCGAAAAACAAAGGAATACCGTCTATGATACGAACCACCTCATAAATCATGACACCACTGTGACTATCCATGTCCATAGGTTGTCCCGACTCTTTCATCACACCATCATCTATATAAAATTTGCCTGCGTTGTCATCCATTTCTTTCGCCTCTTTCTTATTAGTGGTTTCAAAGGTGTACGCTGCCTCTGTTATGCAAAGCCTGTGTTAAAATTGAGTGAATAGCCAGGAAAGTAAAGGAGCCACTACGATGGCAGGAAGGTAATTGGCAACCTTAATTTTGGTCAAACCGATTAGGTTCAGACCAAGAGCCAGTATTAGGAGGGAGCCCGCACAAGTTATCTCCGCTATGGCGGAATCAGTGAGAATTGGTTGTAAAGACTGGGCCAGTAGCACGATAGAGCCCTGAAATGCAAATACAAAGGCTGCCGCAAACATGACACCGACGCCCAGGCTCACCGATAGAATCAATGAGGATATAAGATCCAGCAGGGATTTTGTAAAGAGCATCTCATTATCTCCGGTGAGTCCCGCATTCAAGGATCCAACTATGGTCATGGCGCCGATGCAAAACAGCAGGCTGGCCGTTACAAAACCCTCTGCGACAGATACGGAGTTCCCGTCAGCCTTTTTGAACCGCTTTTCGATCCAGTCTCCTAAATCATTTATTCTTTTATCCATATCCAATCCGGTTCCCATGGCAGCTCCCAAGACGATGGACAGGATAAGGATGAGAGTATTTTCTCCCTCAAGGGCGCCGGATATGCCTATATAAATCGTGCAGAGTCCAATTCCCAGCATGATAGCGTCGGTAAACCGCCTGGAAATGCTCTTTTTAAATAGCAAACCGATTAAACTGCCTATTATAACCGTTGCTGTGTTGACAAGTACGCCTATCATCTGTAATCTCCTTGTGTTTACTGCAATATAGCTTACTATTGTGACGCTCCCTTGTCAATAAGGCGAATTCAAAGGGAAGTTGACTTTTCAACGCTTCCGCCATATAATTTAAAAGGATATACAATACTATTGTGAATATTTGCTTTTAAAGACCGCGCATTTTGGAGGGACCCCGGGTGGAGCATAGAAAAAAGATAAGATTTATAACAAATCTCCTGTTCGCCGGGCTGATTGCATTGCTTGTTTTCATTACGTTGGAATATGCTCTGGGCTTGGTTTCCCCTTTTCTCTTCGCCTTAATCATCGCCTATTTGATCAGAAGGCCGGCTCTTTTTATATCGAAACTGACCAGGATACCCTATAAACTCATCGCATTTCTGCATGTATTGCTATTCTACTGTACCATTGGGGTGTTGATTTCGCTGGCCGGCGTAAAGTTGCTGTCAACTTTGGCCGACTTTGTTTCCAACCTTCCTCCCCTTTACACAGACCAAATCGTACCTTCGCTAAGCTCATTTTTCGGTGAAATAGAGGTAGCGGTTTCCCGAATGGATCCTACCCTGATTCCCGTACTAAACGACTTATTCACGCAGCTGATTCAATCCATAGGTGAACTGGTCTCCAGTTTTTCCGTTAAAACCGTAGCTGTAGTTTCCGGCTACGCTTCTTCTCTGCCGGGGTTCTTTATCAGACTGCTGCTCATGGTCATCGCTACATTTTTTATCTCAATTGATTACGATGTGTTGACCGGATTTGTGGGACGTCAGTTTTCAGGCAAAGCCAGAGAGCTATTGACCGACATCCGGGAATATGTTGTCGGCACCCTGTTTGTCTGCATTCGTTCCTTTGCTCTCATCATGAGCATTACCTTCATTGAATTGTCCATCGGTTTTACCATTATCGGTATAAACAGGCCTATACTCATTGCCTTCCTAATCGCCATCTTCGACGTACTTCCCGTACTGGGAACGGGCGGCATCATGGTCCCCTGGGTGGTTATTGCGCTGATACAGGATAATTTCACCTTGGCGCTGGGCCTGCTGGTTATCTATTTGGCCGTGACAATAATTCGAAATATCATTGAGCCTAAAATTGTAGGTAGCCAGATCGGCTTACATCCCGTTGTAACCTTGGTCAGCTTGTTTGTCGGAGCACAGCTCTTTGGTGTTATCGGCCTATTTGGCTTCCCCATCACCCTGTCCCTGCTCCGCCACCTGAACGAAAAGGGCACGATCAACTTATTCAAATGATACCATTGATAACAAAAGGCGGTCCCGGTTTTCCGGGGCCGCCTTGTTCTATTCTAA
>JBAYOC010000219.1:0-3305 GCA_041678465.1 Anaerovoracaceae bacterium
ATCTTTTATACAGTAGATGGCCGGCTTGCCGGTCACAGCAAAGGCACGACCTTAACCCAGCTGGCGAATCGTTTATTGGAACTGGGCTGTGTGGAAGCGGTTAATATGGATGGGGGCGGCTCCACGGCTATCCATTCCATCTATCCCGGGGACAGCAGTCTGACTACGATTAACAGCCCGTCTGCAGGTAGCGTTCGCAACTGTGCAAACTACATCCTCCTGATCAATACAGCTACTCCTACAGGGCGGCTGGAGAATCTTCACCTCTATCCCTACAGCCTGAGATTGCTGTCAGGAGCGACTCAGAACTTTACTGCGAAAGCTACAGATGAAAACTACTATCCGGTGGCAGCACCTTCTGCCACATCCCTTTCATTCAGTGCCTCAAACGGACTGGGAACCTTCGACAGTCAGAATGCATTTACTGCCGGGGCTGCAGCCAAGACCGGTGAGGTCACAGCGAAATTAAATAATAATACGGTCGCCAAGGCGGAGGTTACTGTGGTAACAAAGCCTGACAGCATTGCCATCACAAATCAGACGGATGGCAAGCCGGTAACCGGCGTTACGGTCAGCGCGGGGGAAACGGTAGACCTTTCCGCATCTGCTGCCTACCAGCGACTGCCTCTCATTTCTCAGGATAAGTGCTATACATGGACAGTGAATGGAGAAGTCGGAACGATTGATGAAAACGGACGCTTCACTGCTGCCAATATCACCAAGGGAACTGGCACGATCACGGCGTCTGCCGGTGGAACCTCAGCATCGGTAAGCATCAACATCACCAGTGAAGGATGGCGCCTGGAAACCTTTGAGAACACCACCCACACCTTCCAAATACAGCCGACATCCGGCATCTCTGTAAATTTGAATTCGGATTTGACAAAGGTTCGTTTTGGCTATCAGAGTGCGGAAATGCATTACGACTTCGCCGCTGCAGGAAGTAACGAGATCACCATACCATCGACCCTTGCTTTTGCAAAGAGCCCTCGCAACATGAGCTTCTGGGTATACGGAGACGGATCCGGCAATACTCTGAATCTGACGGTCAATACCACCGAAGGAGTTAAGGAAGTCATCGGAACCAAGCTGGATTTTACCGGCTGGAAGATGATCAATATCACACTGCCGGCGGGAGCTTCTTCTCTGGCATCCATGAAGATCCTGGCAACAGGAAGTGAAAAAGGAAGCTTCTATGTGGATCAGTTTATAGGAGGTATCGGCTACTATGTTGACCTGGAACCCTCGCAGATCCAGATGAGTGTAAGCGGCCAGACCCTGACTGCCCTGATCAACGACGCAGTGGATGCGGGGATCTCCGCATCGGATATGAGCCTGACCTATGACGGCAATGCGCTACAATTCCAGTACGATGCAAACACGAAAACTCTAACAGCCACTTTACCTGCGCCGGATGGTGCCATGCATAGAATCGCTCTGGTCGTTTCCGATGAGAGCGGGAATCTCGCCCGCAGTGGCTTAACGATTCCCGGAGATGCCTCTGCTCCTCAACCTTTCATCGATATGGAAGGACATTGGGGTAAGGACAACACCACCTTCCTTTATGGGCAAGGTGTGGTAAACGGTGTGAACACGGATGCCGGCCTGGTCTATCATCCGGATAAGAGCATTACAAGAGCCGAATTTGCCGTACTCATGAGCAACTGGATGGGTGAGCAGGCTGCGGGATATGAACACATTGTTCTGCCTTTTGTGGATGCTGCCAACATACCGGCCTGGGCACTCGAGTCCGTAAAAGCCATGTACGGGATGGGTATCATAATGGGCTCGGGGACCGAGGGGAATGTTTCCTTCAATCCAACCGGGGCAATCAGCAGACAGGAAGTCATGACGATCATCGGTCGTACCCAGGTCAGAGGATTTGCAGAGGCAGATATGACGGTTTTCGCCGATCAGGATCAGATTGCTGAATGGGCACTGCCTTATGTAAGAACTCTGGTGTATCAGCAGGTTGTCTCCGGTTACAGCGGGAAAGTCTGGCCAAAAGACCCGGTGACCCGGGCACAGGTGGCGACGATAATAACAGGTTTGTATTAGAACGTAAGGGCGGGGCTCTGCTCCGCCCGCAATATTAATAGGGGAGCATAAATTTAATGAAAATCATGCTGTTTGCAGCCGGTGGCGACATCGGAGGCGGCAAAACTCATATCCTGTCACTGGCACGGGAGCTGTCAGAAAACAATGATCTCAGACTGGTCAGCTTCCGCAGCGGCGTTTTAGCCGATGAAGGCAGGGAGATGGGGCTGGACGTAGTGGTTGCGGAGAATGGATGGAACGTCTTCAAGGATATGAAAATGGCCCTGTCGGAAGTGGACGATTTTAAGCCGGAAGTCATTCACTGCCATGGGGCCAAGGCCAACATGCTGGGCGTGCTTGTGAAGAAGCTTCGAACCATTCCGGTGATGACTACAGTCCATTCGGATCCCAGGCTGGATTACTTAGGTATGCCGCTGAAGCAGTATACCTTTGGATTGATCAACGCCATCGCTCTCCGCAACATGGATTTCTATATGGCGGTAGCCGGCAGAATGGAGCAGAACCTCATCGAAAGAGGGTTTGACCCCTGGAGAATCTTTACCATTTATAACGGTTTAGATTTCTCCAACGCCAAAGAAGAACCCAAGCCCCCTAAACGGGAGGATGAAGATATTGTAGTGGGCATAGCCGCCCGTTTGACTCCCATAAAAGATATCGGAACAGTCATACGGGCTTTTAACATTGCCTACGAAAAGAACCCGCGCCTAAAGCTTCTCATTGCCGGTACCGGTGAGGACGAAGAGGAGCTCAAGACTTTGGCTGAAGAACTGAAAATCCAACACAGGGTGGATTTTGTAGGGTGGATCAGCGACATTCAGGGCTTTTTCTCTAAAGTTGACATCAATGTTCTGGCATCCCTATCTGAGACCTTTCCCTATTCCCTGTTGGAAGGAGCCTACGAACATTGCCCTGCAGTAGCCAGCCGCGTAGGAGGCATACCCGCCCTTATCAGTCACGGGGAGAATGGTTTCCTCTTTGAAGCGGGGGATGTGGAGACCTTCAGCGATTACATATATCGGCTATCCATAGATGAAGAGTTGAGGCGCAGCTTGGCAGAAAGCCTATTTCGGAAGGCAAAGACCGATTTCTCCCTGGAGCGCATGCGCCAGGATCAGGAAAATGTCTATCGCACCATCATTCGACGCCAGAAGAACACAAGCAGACACGGTGCGGTGATTTGCGGCGCTTACGGAAGAGGCAACGCGGGGGATGAGGCCATACTGAAAGCGATTCTGTCTCAATTCCGG
>JBAYOC010000220.1:0-3288 GCA_041678465.1 Anaerovoracaceae bacterium
CTACGGAAGGGACTATACCGGAGACATCGTCACAGATCTTAAACTCATCAAAGAAGGCTATCCATGTCCTCAGTGCAGTGGTCATATCAAGATCACAAGAGGCATCGAGGTGGGTCAGGTCTTTAAGTTAGGAACGAAATACAGTGAGTCTATGCATGCATATTACAAGGATGAAAATATGCGGAAAAAGTCATCATTATGGGCTGCTACGGTATCGGTGTCAGCCGGACCCTAGCTGCAGTAGTGGAACAGCATCACGACAAGGACGGTATCATCTGGCCTCTTGCCGTCGCGCCCTATCACGCCATTATCACAGTAGTGAATGCAGCCGACCCCGGGCAGATGCAGCTGGCAGAAAAGGTTTACGAAGAATTGCTGGCGGAAGGAGTCGAAGTACTGCTGGACGATCGGGATGAACGGCCCGGCGTTAAGTTTAAAGATGCAGACCTCATCGGTATACCGATCCGCATCACTGTGGGAAAGAAAGCCGTAGATGGAGTGGTAGAGTATAAAATCCGCGGTGATGAGAAGAACACGGATAAGACAGCTGCTGATGCGACTGCTTCCGTACTTGAGCTTGTGAAACCTTATCTAAAATAACCGGGAAACAGATATGAAAGAACTATGGCAGTTGTTTATCACATTTTTGAAAATAGGCAGCCTGACTTTTGGCGGTGGCTATGCTATGATTCCGGCTATTCGACGGGAAACAGTGACGAAGCGGGGTTGGACGGATGAAGAGGGGATTACGGACTGCATCGCGGTCAGTCAATCCCTTCCCGGCGCTTTCGCTGTCAACGTGGCGATTTTTATCGGCAAGCAGGTCAAGGGAATCCCCGGTGCCGCAGTAGCCTGTTTCAGCCTTGTTTTTCCCGCTTATTTAACGATTCTCATCATTTTAATGTTCTTGGGAACAATAGAGGCTAACGTCTATATTACAGGAGCATTTGAAGGAATTAAGGCTGCTTCTGTAGCCCTTATCCTTGTAACATCGGTTCAGCTGGGGAGAGGCATCCTTAAGAGCAAGACGGCATGGGCAATCGCTGTGCTGTCTTTTATTGCTATTGTTCTGCTTTCTGCTAATGCGATATATGCCATCGTGTTGGGGGGGCTGATCGGATACATTCAATACCGATATGGTAAACGCAAGGAGGTGGAGAATCGATGATGATAACCCAGCTCTTTTTGTTGTTCTTTCGCATCGGGCTCTTTAGCTTTGGCGGGGGTTATGCCATGCTCCCTCTCATTTATCAGGGGGCCAATGAGTTGACGGGCATGACGGCGGAGGAATTCTCCCGATTGGTTGCTCTTTCTCAGGTAACCCCGGGCCCCGTAGCCATCAATGCTGCTACTTATGTGGGCTATCAATCCGCAGGAATTCCCGGGGCAACTGTGGCTACTCTGGGAGTGGTATTGCCTTCGGTGCTGCTGGTCTTCATAGTGAGCCTTTTTCTGGTGAAATTCAAGGAAAGCGAGGCTATGAAAGCTGTTTTGTCCGGGATAAGGCCTGCAACGGTAGGCTTACTGCTCTCCGCAGTAATCTTTCTTGCACAAGGCTCTATATTGACGGGGGTGCAGCTCAATCTGCTACCGGTAGTTTTTTTCGTTGTTGTTTTGTTTATTTCCGGAAAGTTCCATGCGGACCCCATTCTCGTGACTGTAGTTGCGGGTGTGGCAGGGGCGTTGGTAATCCGATAGGAGGTAGTGCTATGTGGAAGGGGGGAGTCAGGGTCATCATAACTGACGAACAGGATCGGTTGTTGCTGGTCTGTCAGCATCACGAGGACAGGGACATTTGGATGCTTCCCGGAGGCGCCATCGAAGAAGGTGAGAACGCTATGGAGGCGGCGAAGCGAGAAGTGCTGGAGGAAACGGGGCTTCAGGTTCGTGTCAGAGATTTGATCTGGCATGTGGAGGAAGTTTCAGAGAAGCGGGGGCAGCGGTTCGTCAATTACTTTATGGCAGACACTGAAGACGGGGAATGCAAACTGGGATGGGATCCGGAGCTTGGTCCGGAGGGCCAGGTTTTGAGAGAAGTCCGTTTCATGAGTGCCGCTGAAGTGACAGCAATTCCTCACCTTTATCCCACATATATAAAAGATGAGATTTGGGACATCCTAATGCGATACAGGAAAGGAATTCCAAGAACCCATTCCGTCTATAGATACAGAGAACAGTTTAGCGTATAATGAGCATATACTTTAATAACCGCAAATGAAGTTTGCTTACGGCTTAGGACTATGAAGGAGATTATCATGAAGAAAATAGTAACGTTTGAGATGGAAAACGGAGATGTGATGAAGGCGGAGCTCTATCCGGACATCGCACCGATTACGGTCGCAAACTTCATCGAACTGGTTGAAAAGGGCTTCTATGATGGATTGCTCTTTCATAGAGTTATTCCCGGATTTATGATCCAGGGGGGCTGTCCGGAAGGGACGGGCACCGGCGGACCGGGACATACGATCAAGGGTGAATTTTCTGCAAACGGCTGTGAAAATCCCCTTCTTCACTCCAGAGGGGTACTATCCATGGCAAGAGCTATGAATCCCAACTCGGCAGGTTCACAATTTTTTATCATGGTTGCGGATTCCTCCCATCTGGATGGGCAATATGCAGGCTTTGGGAAAATAATCGAAGGGATTGAGGTTGCAGATAAAATTGTCTGTGTAAAGCGCGATATGAGGGATAAGCCACGGGATGCACAGGTGATGAAAAAGGTTTCCGTATCTGAAACTGAATAGATGTTAATGTTCACACCCCGCATTCGACTGCCGGGTACATTTTCTCGGAAACCGACGGTTTTTTAATGCTCTTAACAATAATGAGCATAAAAACCTCAAGAGGTTCACGGTTTCTACGGAAACATACCCGGCAGTCGAATGCTCTGTCTTGATGGGTGTGAACAGTAACGGAATAGACCCAGTAACGCACTTTTGGGATTGACTTTGTTGTAACACTATTGTAATATTGACGTATACTTTTATAAGAGGCTTCATAATTTAGTACTATCATAGATTACGGATAAGGACATTTCAGAGTCACTAATGAAGAAGCTTTTGTAACCCCTTAAAAGCCCAGAAGGCTTGAATAACAATGCTTTAATGAGGTAGCTTAACAAATGTATAATATATTTACGGACAAGGTTGCGACGTCAACGAAGGCGCTGATTAATAAGACTAAAGAGATAACAACAGATCTTCGGATAGATAAATTAAGTAGGCTCAGCAAAAAAACCATGATCGGCATAGGAGCGTCTGCTCTGGCGGTAATTGTTATTTGCGGGGC
>JBAYOC010000221.1:0-3275 GCA_041678465.1 Anaerovoracaceae bacterium
AACAACCAGAGGGACAGACCCCGTGGGTGCAAAAGCAACCACGGGGTCTGTCCCTCTGGGGGCAAAACCAGCCACGGGGTCTGTCCCCGTGGCTGGTTTTTAGTTTCCTAGTCCGTATCCATTCTTAGTCAGGTATTGGTTGATGGAGCTTTCCGCTCCTGTGATCTTCGTGGCATACCGGGTATTATAGGTTCCCCTGCTTACTGCCATACCCCCTTGGTTGTATGCGGAGAGGGCAACGGTTTTGTCGTTCCCGTATTGGTCCAGCTTATCTCCGATATATTTCGTTCCGAACTCGATGTTCACGTGGGGATCAAAGAGCTCGCTTCTGGAAATACCATATCTCTCTGCGGTCTTCGGCATAATCTGCATGAGCCCTACAGGGCCCGCGCCTCCTCCCACCGCATCGGCACGGAAGGTGCTCTCTTTCTCAGCCATGGCCATCAGTAGCTTTTCATCTACATCCTGGACATCCGCCTCATGCTTGAATAAGAAGACCAGCATGGAAGCCCATCCGGTAGACAGATTCTTGTTCTTGTAAAGAATATAGTTGACTAAGCCTCTATTGTAATCCGATTCTTCCTTATCAAAGAAAGTTGTGGCATCAACACCCGGCTCCGTACTCACATACAGCCCGGAATATTCATCATAAAAGACATCCCATCCAAAACAACTTTCGCCGGTAAAGGCCCGAACAGGAAGATAAAGTGCATCTCCTGATTGAAGAAGCGGATATTCCTCAACACCCAGTTCCTCCACGACGAGCTCCGGAATCTCAATAAACTCAGATTCCGCCTTTTCCTTGATCTGCTGTATCTGACCCCCGATATCCAGGTCTGCAGCTGTCAACATTACGCCCTGCAGGATCAGGTCTACGTTTATATCCTTGTCCTCTTCAGCCATGGTAAGAACGGTAACGTCCTTAAGGGCTATTGCTTTCATGTTCTCGAGGTTGCTCTTCAGCACCTCTTCCGGCAATCTATCCCTTACCGGATCCTTCTTTAGAATTTTTAATGTGCGGCTTTCCCAATCCATTTCAACCGAAAAACCCAGAATCTCACCTATTTCGTCCGTTAACGGAACATAGGCGGAACCCTGGTACAGAAAAAATGGATCTTCCAAACAATAATTTGCTAGTCTGTTCCCATTGATGTCAATATTTCTATTTAGAAATTGTCCTTCTACGTTTTCTTCTGCAAAGATCGTTATTGTGGAAAAAAGTAAGATGGTTACCGAAAGCCACACAGATATCAGCTTCTTGGCCATATCTTTTTTCTCCTTTCTGTATACCAAAACGGTATGCAGGTATTATACCATAATATAGCAATTTGTATACCCTTTCTGTGAAAGTTCTAATTTTCAGACGCAGAGGAACGTTGGAATTCCAACGTATAGAGAGCAAAACCCCCGACATGACAGCGGAGGTTTTGCAATGATTTTAATGTTATGTTCCGAATATTCTTACAGTTTGAACTCTGCCTTGACATCGATAATCGCTTCTTCTAATTTCTTCATAACGATGTCGATGGTCTCGTACTTGATAACCCCGGGAGGCTCAATCCGAACGGTCTTGGCATTGACTAGGGTACCTGCTGTCATCACGTGTCTGTCAAAGAGTCCCTTAACAACTGCGTAGCCGACTTCTGCTGCGGGGAATTCCATGCAGATCAACAGGCCTGCGCCCCTGACTTCCTTCAGTACTGTAGGATATTTGGCCATCAGCGCGTTCAGTTTCTCCATGAAGTAATCGCCTTTTTCTTTGCACTGCTTGGGAATATCATTTTCAAGCATGTATGCGATGGTAGCGATTGCTGCGGAGCAAGCCAGCGGGTTTCCGCCAAAGGTCGGGGAGCCCAGAATCCAAGGATTCTCGATGAGCTTTTCAACCCACATGTTTGGTCTTGCGATGATACCCGTTATGGGCATTACGCCGCCGCCGAAAGCTTTTCCGAAGGTCATAATATCAGGAGTAACTCCCTCATAATCGCATCTCCACATGGTTCCGGTACGTCCCATACCTGTCTGAATCTCGTCAGCGATCATAGCGATACCGTATTTGTCGCAAATCTCTCTGACTTTCTTCATATAGCCTGCCGGCGGAATGACAACGCCTGCCTCGCCCTGGATCGGCTCAAGGATGACACCTGCTACCTTTTCCCCTACGGTAACCAGATTTTCAATTGCTGTTTCCATGGCTTCCGCGTCGCCAAACTTCACATGTTGTACCTGCTGAATCATGGGCAGGTAATCTTCTCTATAGGCAGCTTTTCCGCCCATGGAGATAGCACCGTAGGATTTGCCGTGGAAGGCTCCTACTGTAGAAATGTAGTATCTGCCGCCTGTTGCCAGCCTGGCTAGTTTCAGAGCCATCTCAACAGCCTCGGCACCACCGTTGGTGAAGAAGCAATACTGCAAATCTCCGGGGGTAATCATGGAAACTAATTTCGCCAGATACCCTCTCAAGGGATCAACCAGTTCCTGGCTATGCAAAGCATATTTGTCCAATTGGGCCTTAACATACTTCACAATTTCAGGATTCCTGTGTCCGCAGGTATAAATTCCAAATCCTCCTAGACAGTCAATAAAGTCATTTCCATACAGGTCCGTAAAGTGTTCCTCCGTATCCGTCCACTCTACACAAGCAGCGTCCGTTGACATGGACTTTCTGTATTCCAGCCAACCGGGATTGACATTGGTATTGAAGTTCTCTACAGCATCCTCTGTGATCTGTTTCTTCTCGTCGAGAGTCAGTTCTTTGCTCTCGATATACCCCAATATCCTCTTCGCTTCTTTTAGAGCAGCGTCTTTTGTTGCAGCCATAAATGATACCTCCTTAGTAATTATAGTAATCTTGTCTGCACTATTTAACTATTCCAAAATTCATGCCAACTTAGCCGAATTCATACAAAATATTCTGAAATCTTTATTCCGCAAGGCTCTCCGCCGCCCTCCCCGCACCCTTGATAAACTATTATCAGACAATTCATCTCATTTTCAAAACAAACCGCCCAAATCAGTCTCACTATTGAGATATTCTAATATCATTCAGAGATCTGCATGCTCATAGAGGGCTCTTGGTATGATGTCATCCAAAACACAATAACCTAAATTCCACGTGCATTTTTTATTAGCTTAAAAGAACACTATTTCACGAAGAATTTAAACTGATACTCCCACATTGTAACATTATTTACCACCACCTTTCAATTTTTTTCAATAAATTATTGATTGCAACTTTGGAGTAAAGATACTTATTAAACCCTGCAAGTTATCCA
>JBAYOC010000222.1:0-3271 GCA_041678465.1 Anaerovoracaceae bacterium
ACCAACACGGTCTCTTCGTAGTTTTTTAGGTCCTCAACAAGGTCCCCTACAAACCGGTCCATCTCGTAGATCTGATTTACATAGTACTCCATGGCATTGCGCTGATCTTCCTCTTCGATACCACCCGTGACGCGGATTTCCATGTCTTCCTCTGTCAATGGGTTTTTTTCTGGATACTTGCCATGACCTTGAACCGAGACCGCAAATACAAAATCCTTGCCCTCTGTGGTGTCAAGGGCAGCCCGAATGTCACCGATGAGAACGCTATCCTTAGCCCAGTTTCTCGGTGTCATCTCGACGTTGTTCATGTATTCCAACGAAGTGAAGGTGTTAAATCCCAAATTCGAAAACACTGTATTTCTTCCGTAGAAGGCTCCCCTGTGATTGTGAATGGCGTGAGACGTGTAGCCTAAATCCCTCAGGATATAGTTCACGCTCTCACAGGTCCTGTCCTTCATTATGGTCTTGTAGGGATACTCTCCCGGACCAAAGCTACGGATCCGCATTCCCGTGAGAACCTCAAACTCCGTGTTGGCCGTCCCCGCGCCCACCGAAGGGACCCTCAGAAAGCCGGTCGAGCCCTGTTGCTGCAACCAGCGAAAGTTGGGTACCGGGTCTTTGGAAAAGGTTACATCCTCAATCAGGGTGGGGTCGATAAAGGATTCCAGCTGAACAAATACGATGTTTGGCCTTCTCTTCACCGCCGGCTCTACCGTCTGCAGGACGGGTATCGCTGAATCCGCATTTTGGTTGCCCATGGGAATTCCTTTGTCGAAAATCTCCTTTACCATATGGGCCGAATAGCTCTCAGGCATGGGAATGCCCCGAATCAGCCAGGTATTGAGAAAGCAATAAGGTACCCCGTAATCTTCGTATGCGTAACCTAGGTTTCCAAAATATGTGGACAGCCACCGCTTTTCAATCCCGGCATTTGTCGCACCGGAAAAGACCAGGACGAAAACGATTATCAGCAGTAGGTTTGTCTTATACGGAATTGGTCCCTTCCTTTTCGGTACAAAAATAAAGGTGAGGACGAAAGCAAAAAGAACAAGAACAACCCCAAATGCAAGGAGCACTATCTGCCATGTGCTCATGTAGTTTGGAAGTATGGAGAGTCCGTTTTCTAGCAGAGCCAGATCCGATACGGTAAAGGGCGTCATGCGAAAGCTCAGGACAGCGCCGTTGGTAATCCCAAGGGCAAGCCAGAGCATAGAAACTACGACATAATAGAAAATACGGTGTCGAATTACCAACGAAAAGCTGAGAGTCACGAAAATCAACAGTGCGTTATAGAAAAACACCCTAGGATCATCTACCAGAAATTTGAGCCCCTGTAACAGCGACTGCCTTCCCAGGCTCTCAATAATTAAGTTCAGCAGAAAAGCGAGACCGACTGCATAGATCAGTCCCGGATCTACATGCTTTCTAATAAGCTCCTTCATCTATAGTATACCCCTTAGCTATGCTTCACTGCCCGCCGTCGTAACTAGGTTAGCGATGACAGCAAACTCTTCTAATCCCAGTGTTTCTGCCCTTCTGCCGGAATCAATGCCCGCCAAATCCAGCAAAGCGAGGATCCGCTGCTTGTCCAGTCCATTAAGACCCGTCAGGGAATTGAGCAAGGTTTTTCTCCTCTGTCCAAAACCAGCTTTCACCACTGCAAAAAAGGTTGCCCGGTCCAACAGCTTCACCGGCGGTTCCTTTCGAATAGAGAGATGCAGTACTGTGGAATCCACCTTCGGTTTTGGAAGAAATACTTCTTTTGATACCGTGGCCACCATCTCCACAGTGCAGTAATATTGAACCGCTACAGAAAGTGCGCCGTAAGCCTTTGTGCCCGGTACCGCACGGATTCGATCCGCCACCTCTTTTTGCATCATTATGGTCAGGCTTTGGATCCCCTGTACTCCTCTGCCTTCCTCCAGAACTTTCATGATGATCGGCGATGTAATGTAGTAGGGCAGGTTCCCAATGAGTTTGACGTTAGCAAAGCCCTCTCTGTTCCCTTGGGAAGCTTCTTTAATCAGATCCGCCAAATTCATCTTCAAGAAATCGCCTTTGATGATGCGGACGTTATCGTACTCCATTAACGTTTCTCTCAATATAGGTATGAGGTTATCGTCGATCTCTACACCTAGAACCTGCTGCGCCTGGTCTGCGGCAGCCGCTGTAAGCACTCCCATGCCGGGGCCAACCTCTATGACTAAATCCTGCTTGCCGATGCCGGCACCGCGGATGATGTTGTCCACAATGTTACCATCTGTCAAGAAGTTCTGACCAAGGCTCTTGGAAATGTGGAAACCGTATTTATCTATGATCTTGCGGGCTGTCGCCGGCGAATAAAGCTTGTCCATGCCTGTAGAATTCCTCTCTCGTAATCCCATATCCGTTTAGTCGGGCTAAAAAAGTCTTTGTATTGCTGTAGCCAATCCCCAGCGCTTTTCCCATCCGGCTTCTCCGATGGGCCGCTTGGGCTGTGCCTGCCAAGCCAAAAGAAAGGAGATCATCCATGGTAAAAAGTTCTCCATCCTCTGTAATGGTGAACTTGGCTTTTTCTAAAGCTGTTAATATGCTTTCCGCAGATGCGTTTTCAATACCGATGTCTAGGTTCTTCCGGGCATCCTCGCGGTCAAGATAAGCGTGTCTGCTCCCGGGAAAGCGTTCCTCTATGCGCCTTCTGATGCTCTCCCCGGCAAAATCCGGATCCGTAAAGATGATAATACCCGGGCCATTATACGCCTTTTCAATACGTTTCCAGGTTTCTTTGCTAATGCCAAATCCGCTAGTTACTATCACCTGTGCATCTACGGCAGCCTTCACAGCACTCTCGTCGTCTCTGCCTTCTACGACGATGATCTGCTCAATCCGCTGATTCATCTTCCTTCTTATCCTTATTTCTCAATACATACAGAGTCTCTCCGGGCAAAATCATCCGCAGCTGCTCTCTGGCCTGCTGCTCAATATATTCCTCACTGTCGACAAAAGAGAGCTCCTCTTCCAATACTCTCTTTTCCTCCTCCAAAGCGTCCAACCTCGCCTGTGCAGCGGTTTCTTCCATCTTTAAGTTAATCACATTATAAACAGATACGCCGATAATCGCACCTATGACGATAAAAACCACGCCGTAGACGATCCTGCGTCGCAGATTTTTAATTACCTGCCGCCGAGAGGGCTCTTGACAATCACGCTTCGCCTTTTGTGACTTTTCGGCAGCAGACAATTTACGCCGTTCCCCGCGTTCCCGCCGAGCGGCTTCCATATCGATGACCTG
>JBAYOC010000223.1:0-3270 GCA_041678465.1 Anaerovoracaceae bacterium
CGTCTTGCTATGTCTTTGGCGATATTTTTAATCTCTTCAACCGTAAGTACTTGCTCCATTAAGAATCTCCCTTCCGATTTCTCTCAATCTCCATCGCAATACTCTCTTTCATTATAATATTATAGCATAAATGGAAATTAGTTTTGATCTAATCTACTAACTTCTCTACCAATTCCTTTTCACATCTCAAATCAGCCAAACCGGTACCAGCCAGTTGGTTTTATCCAGTGGAAAAACATCGCTGTACAGACATACCACACAGCCTTCGCCAATCTCTTTGCCGGATTTGTTCAACACATTGAAGTTCTTTGTTGCGTCCTTGCCAGGGTTTGCGGATTTTTTAATTTCAATTGGGTAAAGGGTATTGTTTTGTTCCAAAATTAAGTCGATTTCCTTGCCGTCAGTATCACGGTAATAATAGATCGGCGGACGTTTGCCGGCATTATAATAGCTTTTTAAAATTTCGCTCACCACATAGGTTTCGAAAAAAGCACCGGACATAGCTGACACCTCAAGGGTTTTCCCACTGTCCCATCGAGTGAGGTATGCGCAAAGACCTGTGTCCATGAAATACATGTTGGGCGATTTTATGGCACGCTTTAAGACGTTGTTAAAGTATGGCTGTATCAAGGTGATAATCCCTGACGAAACCAAGATTGAAAGCCACTGCTTGGCAGTTGGTGCACTGATCCCCACATCCTTTGCAAGATCCGCATAGTTAACCATCTGGCTAGTCCGTGCGGCGCAGGCTGTCATAAAGTTTAAAAAAGCAAGTTCATCTCCAACCTGTGTTAAGTCCTTTATATCTCTTTGGAGATAGGTATTCACATACGCACTATAAAATCTCTCCCAAGTAAACTCGCCTGAATATGCTACAGGCATTGAGCCTTTGTGAATGCGCTCATACACATCGTGAAGATTTTGAGGAGTGCGTTCGTTTAGGCGCTCAAGCATCGCTTGATGGTCGCACACAAAAGGCTTACTTTTTACGTCTGAAATCTCGCTGGCCGACAAACCAAACATCTGAATAATTGCCATTCTGCCTGCAAGGCTCTCTGTTACATTCTTCATCATATGAAAGGATTGGGAACCCGTCAGCCAAAATTCGCCTTTGCGCTTGTGGGTATCTGCATATATCTTGATGTACGGAAGTATCTCCGGCGCATATTGAATCTCATCAATAATTACTGGCGGCTTGTATCTTTGCAGAAACAAACCGGGATCATTCTTTGCCATGGATCTTGCTAGCGGATCGTCAAGTGAAACATACTTACGTTCCGCCTCCGCAAGTCTTTGCAGCATTGTCGTTTTTCCTACTTGACGTGGCCCGGTGACAATTAATGCAGGAAACTGCTTGCTTGCCTCTAATATCTCGTTTTCCAAAGCTCTGGTAATATACATGCGTTCACCTTTCTTAGGTAAATATAAACCTTGACTTTATTATACCCGAAACCGTAATAGTATACAACTTATATCTTACATTGTAATAATCTCTGCCATACAGTCTAATACTAACTATTTACATTGTTAACATTATATGTTATATTGGTACATGGGTTCTGATTTAACCGTATTTGCATTACCCGTATTTATAGAGCCAGGAGTTTTTCATGAGCGAGATACGAGAATACACAAATTACTTTTTGGAGTATTGCAAGCAGCAGCGGCGGTTGGCCGATCACAGCATAAAGGGGTATTCCATAGATCTTCGGATGTTTATAGAATACATTGAAAGCAGAACCCCGGCCGTGACGGAATGCAATCAAGTTACGAAAGAAACACTGGGAGATTATGTTGCCGAGATTTCACAAAGATACCAAGTAAAAACCATTAAGAGAAAGTTAGCTTGTCTTCGGTCCTTCTTTAGTTATTTGGAATATTGCGAAGTGATCACCGAAAACCCGTTTCAAAAATTTCGATTACGCCTGCGAGAGGGCCATAAAAACCCACAAAGCCTAACTGCCTCTGAGATGGATCGCTTTCTTGGGGCTGTTTATTCCGATGCATATGCCGCGTCCGCTGTAGATCAATTGAATCGCCTAAGGAATATGGACAAACCTTTCTTAAAAAGTCTCAACGGAAATTTTTTCTGGTGCAGGGACATCGCTATCATAGAATTGCTTTTTGCGGCAGGATTGCGGGTATCCGAACTCTGCGGGCTACGCTTCGAGGATTATGACAGAATCGAGCGTTCCTTTTATATTATGGGGAAGGGAAACAGAGAGAGAACTCTCTATTTAGAGAATGCAGAGGTCTTGTCGGTGTTAGACAACTACTTGCTAATCCGAAAAGCGGTTAACATCGACCATTCGTATATCTTTATCACTCGCTTTCGTGAGCCAATGAGCACACAAGGCGTACGAAATCTGATTACGAAGTATGCTAAGATTGCCGGAATTAGCAAAAACATAACTCCTCATGTCTTCCGGCATTCCTTTGCATCCCTGCTGCTGGAATCCGGTGTTGACATCAAATACATTCAGGAGTTTCTTGGCCACAGCACCATTTCTACAACGCAGATCTACCTGCATACGTCGGATGAGGAGAAGCGCAGGATCTTAGCCACTAAGCATCCCCGGGAGCAGATGCACTATCGACGATGAAAGGGATCGGCACAAGCCAGTTGGCCTATGTTAACTGCCTACTGCGTGCCATTGCGCAGGATATCCAAATATTCCGAATAGACGAATGTCCTGTTACGACTGGTATTGTTGGCTTGACGGAGGATGTCCGCCTGCGAAAGCCGATTAACAGCCCCCGAAACAGTATTGAAGGCCATACCAAGGGCATCCGCAGTTTTTTGGATTTCAATGATTGGGTTCGCCTCCAAATAGGAAAATACGCGCATGGCTGTTTTGGCAGCGCGCCCCATGCCTTCAATGATTTCTACATTCCTATTATGGAGTGTAGTCAGCTTGTCAATGGTATCTACGGCATCAGCCGCAGATTCATAGATGGCTCTCAGGAAAAATTCAACCCATTGCTCATAATTCCCTTTATTGCGTACCTCGGTCATACGATCATAATATTCAATTCGATTTTGCTTCAGAAAATAGGAGATGTACAACGCCGGCGTCGTCAACACTTCCTTCTCCATCAAAAAAAGTGTAACCAAGAGTCGCCCAATCCTTCCATTTCCATCAAGAAATGGGTGAATGCTTTCAAATTGATAATGAATGAGGGCCGCGCGGATCAGAACATCCAGATTGTCATAGGAATGAATGTATTTTTCAAGATCAGACATAGCTTCCCACATATCCTGTACTGTAG
>JBAYOC010000224.1:0-3261 GCA_041678465.1 Anaerovoracaceae bacterium
GATGGTTTCTGTTACTCTCCAGGAGTTGTTGCCATAGACTTCCACTGACACGTCAAAGCGGTCTGTTTCGAAGCTTGCGGCACTGACAAAGCACGTGGAAGCGGCGAACACTACTAAAATGAAGAGTATCGCTTTGGGGAATCCTTTCATGATTCTTCTCCTACTGCCCTAAAACTTAGCTCTAAAATTTAACCTCAACTCTCTGTCTCTCGGCTTCCTCTGTAACTTCAAAGAGAGCCTTCCGGGTGAACTTGAAAATGCCCGCAATGATGTTATATGGAAAGACTTCGGTCTTGGTGTTATATTCTCTCACCGTTGCATTGTAATACTTCCTGGAGTTTGCAATATCCTCTTCTACTTTTTGGAGCTGGACCTGTAGATCCATGAAGTTGGTGTTGGCCTTCAAGTCCGGATAGGCTTCTGCCAGTGCGAACAGGCTTTTCAAAGCACCGCTCAGCATGTTCTCTCCCTGGATCCGGTCTTCTACACTGCCCGCCGAAGCAGCCATGTTTCTGGCCTGTACGACTTTTTCCAGAGTGCCGGCCTCATGAGCTGCATAGCCCTTCACTGTCTCTACAAGGTTTGGGATCAGGTCATACCTCTTCTTGAGATACACATCCATTGTTGCAAAAGCTTCTTCCACAAGGTTCCTGAGCTTGACAAGGCCGTTGTAGCCTCCGATTACAAAGAGTGCAACAGCCGCGATAGCTATGACGATAATAATAATTTCCATAATGTCTCCCCTCCTGTTTATTGTCTTATTTAATTTCCCAGTCGATTGGTTCTCCGTATCGGCTGAGAAATTCGTTGGCTTTCGAAAAGTGACGGCAACCGAAGAAGCCGTTGTATGCGGACAGTGGACTGGGATGCACCGCTGTCAGCACCAGGTGATTCTTATTGGTTATAAAGGGCGCTTTGGCCTTGGCATTTGCTCCCCACAATAAGAATACCATAGGTTGCTCTCTATTATTCAATATTTCAATGACCTTGTCGGTAAAAATTTCCCAACCTTTTCCTTTATGGGAATTGGCTTGACCCTCCCGAACGGTTAAAACAGTATTCAGCAGCATTACACCCTGATCTGCCCAGTCCTTCAGATAGCCGTGACCGGGAGGTGCGATTCCCAGATCGGAATTGAGCTCCTTGAAAATATTCTGCAGCGAAGGGGGGTTCGCAACGCCCTTCATCACGGAAAAGCAGAGTCCGTGGGCCTGTCCCGGTCCATGATAGGGGTCCTGCCCCAAAATCACTGCCTTCACCTTACTGTAGGGTGTAAATTTCAGAGCGTTGAATATGTCATACATAGAGGGATAAATGGTTCGGGACCGATACTCGGAGATGAGAAAACGGCGCAGCTCTATGTAGTATTCCTTTTCAAATTCACCCGCAAGCAATTCATCCCAATCGTTTCCTATCTGTACCATTTGTGCTCCCTTCTTCTATGTGTCAATAACCTGCATCCGGCAGGAAGTCCATAAAATACCGAAATGCTGAGGGCAGAGCGTATTTCGCTTTTAGCTCCTGACCGTCGGCCCAGACCCATCGAGGCGTTTCATCTGTCTTGTCCCTGCTGTAGTATTCGGCTCCTTCGTTTACCATACCGGTTTTCCATGCCCCTTCAGCACAATTGCTATAGACAGTTGAGTCGCTGTCTGAAAGTAATTCCAACTCTACAGCAAATCCCTTCATGTGCCATTCGATATGGCTGAAGATGTGCTTTGCCGGCGGAAGGACTTCCATGTCTTTTACAATGAAACCTTTTTGCACCAACATACATTTCGCCTCATCACAGCTCAGTTCGCCCTCAAATCCCGGAAGCTCCCACAAGCCGGCCAACAGCCCCTTTTCATCTCTTTTGTGTAATAATATTCTACCCTTATTCCGAAGAAGCAATATGGTCTTTTCTTCAATCCTCCGCCCTTTCTTGGGCGCCTTTACCGGTAGTTCGGTTTCTATCTCTAGAGTATGAGCCTTGCACGAGTCAGATATTGGACATTGACCGCATTTAGGTGCACCGTTGGGAATGCAGACCAGAGCTCCCAGCTCCATAAGAGCCTGATTAAAGTCGCCGGGCCTGCCCCCGGGAATAACGTCTAAAAGAAGCTGCTCCAGCTTCTTCTTCGTGGCTGTGGAGCTGATGTCATCCTTGTCGGCTGTCAGCCTTGCGACTACTCGGAGCACATTTCCATCCACTGCAGCCACGGGCAATCCGAAAGCGATGGAACCGATGGCTCCGGCGGTATAGGGTCCAATTCCGGGGAGAGACAGCAGTTCTTCGTAACCGCCGGGCAGAGTTCCACCGTACTGCTCCATGACGATGCCGGCGGCTTTTTTGAGGTTTCTAGCCCGATTATAATAGCCCAGACCCTGCCAAAGCTTCATCAACTTCTCCTCCGGAACGTTCGCCAAAGCTTCTACATCGGGCAGTTCCTCCATCCAACGCAAAAAATAGCCCTTGCCGGCTTCCACCCGAGTCTGTTGCAGCATGATTTCCGATATCCATGTGCGGTATGGCGAAGGATTCCTTCGCCATGGCAAATCTCTTGCGTTCCTGTCATACCAGCTAAGAAGCGGTGCTACAATGCTTAACATCTCCATTTTTATCTCCATTGTGAAGCATTTTGAAGCAGGCTATTCGCTATACATCCGGTAAAGGTGGGAGTAGGTGCCGCCTTTTGCCAACAGCTCCTCGTGATTGCCTTGCTCTTCAATGCCGTTCTCTGTCAGCACCAAAATAATGGTTGCATTCTTTATCGTCGTTAGGCGATGAGCTATGGTAAATGTGGTTCTGCCCGCCGCGAGCCGCTCTAGAGACTTTCGCACGATGAGCTCACTTTCATTATCCAGGGCAGAGGTTGCCTCGTCGAGAATCAGAATGGGGGGGTTCTTCAGAAAGACTCTGGCGATACTGATTCGCTGCTTCTGCCCACCGGAGAGCTTAACCCCTCTCTCTCCGACATAAGTATCATAGCCTTCCGGAAGTCCCAGAATAAAGTCATGGGCTCCTGCATCTTTTGCAGCCTGAACGACCTCCTCTATGGATGCTCCAGGTTTGCCGTAGGCAATGTTCTCCAAGACGGAGCCGGAGAACAGGTACACATCCTGTTGGACCATGCCGATTTGTGACCTCAATGACTGAATGGTTACGGTTTTAATATCCTGTCCGTCTATCAACACCCTGCCCGAGGACACATCGTAAAAGCGCGGAATCAGGTTGCACAGAGTGGACTTTCCACTACCTGAAGGTCCTACCAGAGCAAC
>JBAYOC010000225.1:0-3233 GCA_041678465.1 Anaerovoracaceae bacterium
ACACCTTTACTTTAATATTATCGGAACTTTGGTATTTCTTACGCTATTTACAATTCTGAATAGATTATTCACTTTTGCTTTTGTTAATCATGCAGCCAACCATCTATATATTGCAATAGCACATTCGATATTTAATGTTTTATGTACTGTTGTGTTACTGCCCTTTAGCGAACTGCTCGAAAAACTGGCATACAAAACCATACCTGACGACTGCAAGCAAGATAAAATATTGCTGCTTGATCCTCGATTATTTTCAACTCCGGCTATCGCCATCCAACGGAGCAGAGAGGTTGCTGAGGAGATGGCCGTGATCTCCAGAGACGCAATAAAGCAGTCCTTTACTCTGATTCATGCTTTCGATGAAAAAACAGCCCAGGTGATTAAGGAGGCTGAGGATCAAACAGACATTTACGAAGATGCTCTAGGCACTTACCTGGTTAAGCTGTCCAGCCAAAGCCTGTCCGCCCGGGATAGCACGGAGGCGTCCAAGCTTCTCTTTCTCATCGGTGAGTTTGAACGTATCGCCGACTACGCACTGGACATAACGATTTCAGCACGAGAAATGCATGAGAAAAAAATTCAATTTTCAGAGCAGGCTGAGGGTGAGCTGAGCGTCATGATGGCCGCGGTAGAAGAAGCTGTGGAGATAGCAATCCGAGCCTTTCTCGAGAACGACCTCCTGCTGGCCACAAAGGTGGATCCTCTCGAAGAAGTAATTGATGATTTAAAGAGTGCATTGAAAAAGCAACATATTGCAAGACTACAGTGCAACGAATGTACGATCGAACTTGGATTCGTGTTCTCGGATTTGATAACGGTTTTCGAGCGTATTTCCGACCACTGCTCCAATGTAGCGGGATGCCTGATTGAAATGTCGCATGAAACCCTGAATATGCACGACTATCTATACAAGGCCAAGCATGAGCCAAGCAACGATTTCGCCGAACAATACAGGGAGTATTCCAAAAAATATACGATATCCACTGACACACCCATAAAAGGAGATCAAAATGAAAGCTGTAATCGATCGTGATGGTTGTATAGGCTGCGGATTATGTGCCGATATCTGCCCGGAAGTATTCAGAATGGCTGATGACGGTTTGGCCGAAGTCCACGGCCAAGTTACCGATGGCAACTATGACTCGGCAAAAGAAGCTGAGGAAAGCTGCCCCACATCAGTTATAACCGTTGAATAAAGCCGGGGTCCGGGGTGTAGTAGAGGACGCCATTTTCCTCTTCCATAGTCACTTCCCCCAAAGCCCTGAGATGTTCAAGGTGGGCATGGGCTTCTCCGGCTGCGAACCACTTTTGCGCCTTAGGAAAGTCATCCCAGCTCTTGCTATTAATATCCCAGTGCATTTGCTTGGTCACAGTTCTCACCGTTGATTTTGCGGTCTTTTTTAATGCCTCTCTCGCTTCATCCAATCTCTTGTTATGGTGGTCATAAAGCTCTTTTATTCGCTTGCGATGGTCGTCCACCAAAAAACGGTGGGAAGAGAAGAGAAAATCAATGTCCATTTTATAGACCCGGTCTAAACTATCCAGATAGGTTCCTAATATGTCTCCATATTGAAATCCCCAGAATGTGATGTTAGGAGTTATTTTCCCCAAGATGTGGTCGCCGCAAAATAGAATCTTGTGCTCCCTTTCATAGAGGCCTACAATTCCGGGAGTATGACCTTTTAAGTCAATGATTTCGAAATTGTACTCTCCCACTGGAATGAATTCACCGGGAAGGGCGGATGTATAGTTTATATGTGCTGTAGGCCGGAACTTGAATCCCGGATGATCTTCGATGACTAATTGATCTTCCGCTAATCCCTGCCAATTGCCATGCTGTACAGTGTTCTGCCACATGGGATCGTCTTTTTCCACACTGCCGTTGAGCAAATCCCCATCCATTTTGCTTGCATATACTGTCAAGCCCATCCCTTCCAAATAGGAGGCCAGCCCCGTGTGGTCCGAATGCAAGTGAGTCAGAAAGAGAATGGTCTTTTCGGGCTTTAAGTTTAGCTGCTCAAAAACGCTGAGAACATCGGCCTTTGTATCTTCACGGTTGAAGCCGGTGTCGATAATCATGGATTTTTCCGGCCCTTTGATGATATAAAAGTTCAAGTGCTTTAAGGGGTTGTTCGGCAGGGAAAGCTCTTTCAAATAAATGTTTCTATATACTTCTCTCATTGAATTTCTGTACTCCTCTTGTGTCAGTGGGGTCGTTGCTAAAATGTGTCAGTGGGGTCGTTGCAAAAATGTGACAGTGGGGTCGTCCACTGTCACACCTTTTGATTTAACATCATTATACTATGTTAGTATATAGCTTGAATGAAAGCAAGGCGTTTCGGGCACTTTGCCGTCTGAAGGTAATCGCCCCTGACTTGTTCGTCTGCCTATGAATCTGTTCCGGGTGTGCGGAAGTGTGCAGAATTTCAATTAGTATGTGTTTTCTTTACATTTTATTTGATTTATACACATACTAATTGAAATTCTGCACAGATTCAAACTGGTTTTGTCATCCTGAGAGTTAGCGTCGATCTTCCTGAACGTTGCTGAAGGAATCGTCTTTACTGTCACTCCATGAATATGAACACACCGGCAGGAGACAATAAGTTCCGGAGGTGATTTTTATGATATCGCGCAAATCCGTAATCACTTTTGGAATCGTGGCAATCCCCGTAGCCATGTACACGACGAACCAGGATAACGACATACATTTCAATCAACTGCATAAGGAAGACAACAGCCGCATTCGTTACAAAAAAACCTGCGCCCACTGCGGCAAAGAGGTCAAAGCGGACGACATCGTAAAGGGCTTCGAGTATGATGAAGACAAGTACGTTGTCGTAACCAACGAAGAGATTGAAAAGATTAAGACAGAAAAAGAGAAATCCATTCAAATCCTGCACTTCGCTCAATTGAACCAGATTTCACCGGTCTATTACGATAAAACTTACCAGGCCGTCCCTCAGACCGGTGGTGAAAAGGCCTTTGAATTGCTTCGCTCCGCACTGATGGACGAGCAAAAGGTCGCCATCGGCAAAACAGTTTTCGGCACAAAGGACACATTGATGGCCATCATTCCCAGGGAAAACGGCATTTTAATTTCGACTATGTATTACGCCGACGACATCAAAGATATTCAAAAGCAGTACACGACCCCGGAAGTATCTGACCAGGAGCTTTCTATGGCGAAGACTTTGATCAATTCCATGGATACGCCCTTCGACCCTTCGAAA
>JBAYOC010000226.1:0-3232 GCA_041678465.1 Anaerovoracaceae bacterium
AACTCGCTCCGCGCCAAGAAGTTTGGCCGTTGCAGCACAGTCCATGGCTACATCGCCGCCTCCGATTACGAGAACGTGTCCTTCTACCTTCTTTTCTCCGTTTCCGGACCTGGCATCTTTTAGGAATTCGATTGCATTTCGAACGCCTTTTAAGTTGATACCCGGTATATCGGTTTGTCTTGGTTTCCAGAGTCCGGTACCGATAAAGAACGCCCTGTAACCCTGCTTTTTCAAGTCTTCGATGGTGATGTCTTTTCCTACTTTGGTATTGAGTACGAATTTTACACCCAGCTCTTTAACCTTAGCAATATCAAAATCTACTACGTCCTGGGGCAGTCTAGAAGGTATGATTCCATAAGTCAGGACCCCTCCGGGCTTGTCAAGTGCTTCATATATGGTTACCTGATATCCTTTCCGGGCAAGTCTCGATGCGCAGGACAGAGAAGCAGGACCGGATCCGATGCATGCCACTTTTTCCTTGTCCGCTTTTGGAGCTTTTAGTATCTTCATATCGAACTGTCTTTCCGCATCGATTGCAAAAGCCTGAAGTTTCCCAATCTGAATAGGTCTGTCAATACCCGTTCTGCTGCATGCTTCTTCACACAATCTGTCATAGGGACATACCTTTGCGCAGCATCCTCCCAAGGCATTTGCTTCTCGAATGGTGGCCGCAGCCCCTTTAAAATTTCGAAAGCGAATCGATCTGATAAAATCTGCCGGTTTGGTGTCGGCCGGACATCCTTTACTGCATGGTGCATCGTAGCACAATACACATCGGGCAGCTTCTTCCATGGCTGTTCTGGAATTATAACCGTGTACAGCTTCGTCTAAATAATCCTTCTTGATCTCTTTTCCCTGCAGCTGATTTTTAGCTGTTACTTTACTCAAGCGATGTTCACCCCTGTTCATATTAATTTGATTTCAAATGTTTGAATAAATAATTACCTTTAGTGTTTCTTATTTGGTATAATAAAATACATCAAAGTAGTGGTTCGTCACTTACCGGTGATTACAAAAAGATGTTTTCAAGTAAAAAATATTTGACAAGGCAAATCCCTTGTGTTATCCTTTATCAGTAAATAGTAAGCAGAAGTCATCCGCTTCTCACCTCACGGTTACGCTGTGAAGGTTTATACAAAGAACCAGACCGATTTTGGTGTTTTTGAGAGCGGATACATTATGTAGCCGCTTTATTTATTTAGGAGGTGCGAACATTAACAAGGCAAATCAGATCAACGAAGAGATTCGTGACAAGGAAGTCAGAGTAATCGACAGCGATGGAGAGCAGCTGGGGATTCTAACAATAGAGGAAGCATTGCAATTGTCCATTGACAAGAAATTGGACCTGGTCAACATTGCCCCTCAGGCCAAACCCCCTGTGTGCAAGATTATGGACTACGGAAAGTACAGATACGATCTCCAAAAGAAGGAAAAAGATGCCCGCAAAAAGCAGAAGGTTATTGAACTTAAGGAAGTTCGACTTTCTACCTTTATCGAGGAGCACGATTTGATGGTAAAAGCCAACAATGCCTCAAAATTCCTGAGAGAGGGAGATAAGGTCAAGGTCAGTCTGCGGTTTCGGGGTCGTGAGAGAGATCACGTTGATTTGGGGAAAAAGGTTATGACGAGGTTTGCCGAAGCCATATCCGAAACAGGTACTGTGGAGAGAATTCCCCTCCTTGAAGGCAGAAGCCTGATCATGATTGTAGCACCGAAGATTAATAAATAGAAACCACGTATTAGCAGGAGGTTATTGCAAAATGGCAAAGATGAAATCCCATAGGGGTGCAAGCAAGCGATTCAAGATTACCGGTACCGGTAAGGTTACGAGACATAAGGCGTACAAAAGCCATATTCTTACCAAGAAAAGCGCGAAGAGAAAAAGAGGATTGAGAAAATCCACCCTGCTCACCAGTGCTGACGAGAAGAGAATCAAGAGCGTTTTGAGCGTATAGTTTAGGAGGTAAGAAGAAATGGCAAGAGTTAAAAGAGGAATTAACGCACGAAAAACACATAGAAAAGTATTGAAACAGGCAAAGGGCTTTTACGGCTCCAAGAGCAAGATTTTCAGAGCTGCAAAACCGGCAGTTATGAGAGCACTGAGCTCTGCCTATGTGGGAAGAAAGCGCAAGAAGAGAGACTTCAGAAGGCTCTGGATCACCAGAATCAACGCCGGTGCCAGAATGAACGGTCTTTCCTACAGCAAGCTCATGAACGGCTTGAAGCTCTCTGGCATCGAGATCAACCGGAAGATGCTCTCCGAGCTGGCGATTCAGGATCCGGCAGGCTTTGCACAGCTGGCTGAAACCGCCAAGAAAGCAGTGGAGAAATAGAATCCAATCGACATTAGAATATGACAAATACTGCCCCTCTGACAGGCTATAATCTGATAGCCGGCGGAGGGGTTTTTCTATGGTGATTTACGCAGAGTATCTTTTTTTGGAAAACGGAGTAGCAGGTCTTATGATTCTGTTGCTGACTCGTAAGATATGCGGGTTTTCATCATCCCGCCCCAGGATTGCTCTCGGAAGTATCTTCTGCGGGCTTTACGCTTTTATTCTCTTTTGGGAGGGGTTGCTCTGGTGGTTGGCTTTGTTGTTAAAAGTGATCTTTTCCCTTGGGGTAGTAGCTTTGGTTTTTCCAACTCGACACTGGAAAAGCATAGCCCGTGCGGTATTGGTGTTCTATCTGATCAGTTTTGCTTTGGGGGGAATCGTCATCGGTTCTTTGTACTTTTTCAAGGCTGCCGGGGTAACGGCAGGAGGGGCTTTTTACATAGGACAAATCACCTACATAAAAGTGTTCACAGGGATGGCATTAGGCTGGGTTGCCCTTTCCATTTTTGCGGGATTTCTAAAGGATCGGGTCCGAAAAAACCGCGATGAGGCAGAGCTTCGTGTGACATTAGGAGGCAACTCTGTGACTCTGAAAGGTTTCATAGATACGGGCAATTTTCTCAGGGATCCCATTACCGGTCGGCCTGTCTGCGTAGCAGCCAAGCAAGCTATGGAAGGGCTTGTTCCGGAAGCGGCTCAATTTTGCCTCATACCCTATCGGAGCGTTGACAAGAAAGAGGGGCTTTTGACGGGGATTCGACCGGACAGTGCTTTTCTGCTGGCTTCGGGAGGAAAGTCGAAGGCTGTCAACATCATATTAGCTGTTTCAAAAGGAGAACTGCCCGTCGGACAGGATGGGAGAAGATACGATGTATTATTGCATGAGACATTGACGG
>JBAYOC010000227.1:0-3220 GCA_041678465.1 Anaerovoracaceae bacterium
GCCCAGGAAGGACCTCTTCCATTTTCATCTTTGCAGTAGGGCATGCTGGGAGCGGATGCACCCCAGATGGAGGAGCAACCTGTAGCGTTGGCGATCATCATCCGGTCGCCAAAGAGCTGGGTGACCAATTTGATATATGGGGTTTCTCCACAACCTGCACAAGCGCCGGAGAACTCCATGTATGGTTTTGCAAACTGGCTGCCTTTGATGCTGGTCTTGTTCATGAGACCATCCTTTATAGATACGGTCTGGCTATATTCCCAATTCTCCGCCTGATCCATCTGGGAGTCGATGGGTTTCATGACAAGCGCTTTAGTCTTGGCAGGACAGATGTCTGCACAATTTCCGCAGCCTAGGCAATCCAAGGGAGATACTTGTATTTTGTATTCTAACCCTTCAAAGCCTTTTCCGGTTGCCTTCAAGGTCTCAAACCCTTCGGGAGCTTTTGCTTTTTCGTCAGCAGAAAGCAATGCAGGGCGGATAGAAGCGTGGGGACATACAAAGGAGCACTGGTTGCACTGAATGCAGTTTTCCGGAATCCACTCCGGTACATTGACAGCAACGCCCCTCTTTTCATAAGCAGCTGTTCCCGATGGGAAGGTTCCATCTTCTCTACCGACAAATGCGCTGACAGGGAGCTCGTCCCCTTCCTGACGATTCATGGGGATGAGGACCTCTTCGATAAACTCCGGCACCTTCTTGGATATGCTGTTTTCATCTTCGGCATTTGCCCATTCTGCAGGTACGTTGACCTTTACCAGGTCTTGAATTCCCTTATCGATGGCAGCGTTATTCATAGCGACGATGTTAGCGCCCTTCTTTCCATAGGAATGCTCGACAGCTTCCTTCAGGTAAGCAACTGCTTCATCAACGGGAATAACCTGTGCCAGCTCAAAGAAAGCCGACTGCATGACCATGTTGATGCGGTTTCCAAGGCCGATATCTTCCGCGATCTTTGTGGCGTTGATGGTATAGAATTTGATCTCGTTCTTTGCAAGGTATCTCTTGATGTCAGCGGGCAGATGCTCGTCCAGTTCCTTGTCGTTCCAAAGACAGTTCAGGAGGAAAGTACCGCCCTTCCTCAACCCCTTCAGCAGATCGTACTGGTTTACATATGCCTGGTTGTGGCAGGCAACGAAATCCGCCTGATTGATTAAATAAGGCGATTGGATTTTTTCTTTCCCAAAGCGGAGATGGGATACGGTGACGCCTCCGGACTTCTTGGAGTCATAGGAGAAGTACCCTTGCGCGTAAAGATCCGTCTTATCACCGATGATCTTGATGGCGTTCTTGTTGGCGCCAACTGTACCGTCGGAACCAAGACCCCAGAACTTACAGCGGATGGTGCCTGCAGGCTCTGTGTGGATTCCTTCTACCGTTTCCAAAGAGCTGTGGGTCACATCATCCACAATACCGATGGTAAATTGATCCTTGGGCTCATCCTTTGCCAGATTATCATAAACAGCAACTATCTGTCCCGGTGTGGTGTCCTTAGAGCCGAGGCCGTATCTGCCACCGTAGATTTCCGGAGCATCTTTATCATTATAGTACATTGTTCTTACGTCCATGTAGAGAGGATCGCCGAGAGCGCCGGGCTCCTTGGTCCTTTCCAATACTGCAATGCGCTTTGCAGACTTGGGCATAACGGCTCTCAGGTATTCAGGTGCAAACGGCCTGTACAGCCTAACCTTCAGGAGGCCGACTTTCCGTCCCTGACCCATCAAATAATTGATAGTCTCTTCAATGGTGTCGCAGACAGAGCCCATAGAAATGATTACGTGCTCCGCTTCCGGATGTCCCACATAATCAAAGAGCTTGTATTTTCTGCCGGTGATTCCACCGATCTTGTTCATATAGTCTTCCACGATGGCCGGTACGGCTTCGTAGAACTTGTTTGCGGCTTCCCTTGCCTGGAAGAAGATATCCGGGTTTTGAGCCGTTCCCCGAATGACGGGATGCTCAGGATTCAAAGCGTTGTCGCGGAACTTCTTTACCGCATCCATATCCAACAGTTTCTCAAAGTCCTCATAATCGATCGTCTCGATTTTCTGAACTTCATGAGAAGTGCGGAATCCGTCAAAGAAGTGTAAGAAGGGGATTCTGCTTTTAATGGAAGCCAGATGAGCGATGCCACCCAGGTCCATTACTTCCTGAACAGAACCGGATGCCAGAAGGGCAAAACCTGTCTGTCTGGTTGACATGACGTCAGAGTGATCTCCAAAAATGCAGAGAGCGTGAGCCGCCAGTGTGCGGGCAGTAACGTGGAAAACACCGGGGAGGAGTTCACCGGCTATCTTATACATATTCGGAATCATCAAGAGAAGTCCCTGGGAGGCGGTGTATGTGGTGGTCAGCGCACCGGCTGCCAAAGAACCGTGAACAGCACCTGCTGCACCGGCCTCTGATTGCATCTCCACAACCTTAACCTCTTGTCCAAAGATGTTTTTCTTTCCGTAGGCTGCCCATTCGTCAACCACTTCTGCCATGGTAGAAGAGGGGGTGATGGGGTAGATCGCCGCAACATCGGTAAACGCGTAAGAGACATACGACGCAGCCGTGTTGCCGTCCATTGTTTTCATCTTGTTTTGTGCCATGTTTTTCTCCTTTATAGAAATGTCTATAGTAATACATCCAACGTATGTTGTGTCATATAGATTGATGTCCGGGCCACCTATGAAGTATTTGGTGCGACACCGCTTAATATTATACAAAAAAACAATCACTAAATCAAGTCAACCCTATAAAACACGTAAAATTATACTAATTTTGGATAAAACCAAGGAAGGAAGCAGCGGAAGCAAAAGAACCGTCCCCCTGCTTCCCCGATCAAAAATATAATATGGAAACGGCCTCCACGATGAAAGAACGTCGTGGAGGCCGTTTCTATAAGTTATTATTAAGGAGAAGCTAGTATAAATCTATGCTACTAATGGCCTTTCCTTAGCGGAGCAAGGCAGGCAGGGTCAAGGAGATCGCAGGGACAAAAGTAATCAACATCAGTACGATCAGCAACACCCCAAGCATAGGCAATAAGGGTTTTATCATTCGATCCAGCGGACACTCTCCTATTCGTGATGCAATGAAAAGGTTGACGCCCACAGGAGGAGTGCACAGCCCGATGGTCAGGTTGAACACCATGATCATACCAAAGTGCAGCGGGTCCACTCCAACGTTTACTACGGTAGGTAGAAGAATAGGAGCCAGAATAATAATCGCTGCA
>JBAYOC010000228.1:0-3215 GCA_041678465.1 Anaerovoracaceae bacterium
GGAATTGAATTCGCTTATTTTCTGGCTTGTGCAGGAAGCAAGGTCACTGTGATTGAGTTCCTGGACCGTATACTGCCCATGGTAGATGAAGAGATTACCGATCAAGTGGCATTCATGCTGCAAGAATTGGGCGTTGAGATTCATACGGGTGCCAAGGTCACCGAAGTGACTGCAGATGCGGTGATCTTTGAAAAGAAAGGCACTGTTTTCCAGCAGAAGACGAACCATGTTCTCATGGCTGTAGGCAGAGCTCCCAGTCTGGCCGGCGTGCCCTGTGAAGCTTTGGGAATCGAGACTGTAAGAGGGGCTATTGTCACCGATGACACACTAAAAACCTCTGTGGACAACATTTATGCCATCGGAGATGTAAACGGAAAAGCCATGTTAGCACATGTAGCTTCTATGGAGGCAGCGGTGGCCGTAAGAAATATCTGTGGCAAATCCACTCACATGGACTACGATAAGGTACCTAGTGCCATATATGTGAATCCTGAGATCGCTTCGGTAGGATTGACTGAGGCACAAGCCCGTAACAAATATGGTGAGGTAAAGGTTGGGAGATTCCCGCTTTTCGCCAGCGGAAAAGCCAAGGTGGAGGGCGAAGAAAAAGGCTTGATCAAGGTGATTGTAGAGCCCAAGTTCAAGGAAATACTGGGAATCCATCTCTACTGCGTCCATGCGACGGAAATGATTGCAGAAGCCGTGGCGGCCATGAAGCTTGAAGGTACTGCGGAAGAGATGACCATGGTAATTCATCCTCATCCCACGGTGTCGGAAGCCCTCATGGAGGCTTTCGAGGCTGCCATGGACAAGGCTGTCCATTTTCTGTAGCGAATCCATTTTTAAGCAAAAGTGACAGGATGACACATTAGAACGTCTGGTGAATCCAAATGTCACATGCTGTGCCAACCGGTAGAAATACGGGGTTCAGGATATAGTAATGATAAAGGCCAAAACCCTAATAATTCAATCCGATTTGTGATTGATAAAAGTTTGGCATAGTATTTGCTTAAGTTAAGATATGACTGGGAATATTAATAAAGGTATACCCGGTGAAATCATAAAGACAAGATATAATGAGGAGCAAAAGGAGAGAGAAGAATGATTAACAAAAAAAGAACAATAGCATTACTGCTGAGCTTAGTAATGGTTCTGACTCTGGGACTGGCCGGTTGTGGCGGTGGTTCTGACGATCCCGGAAACGAAGGAGAACCTGTTGGTGAAACATTTGAGTTCAAGGTTGCCCATCTTCAGAACGACGGAGATGCCGGTGCAGACGCCATCACCTACCTTGGAGAAATTCTGGAAGAAAGATCAGAAGGAAGAATTGATGTAACGATCTACGGAAGCAAATCCATGGCCGGTGGAGACACAGAGCTAGGAGAAATCGTTCGTCAGAATACCGTTCAGATGGTACCCGTTCCGACCCATACCCTCGGAGCTATGGCTGACATTCCTCAGTACAAGGTCTTCGAATTCCCATACTTGTTTGATTCCTGGGATGAAATCTACACTGTTCTCGACAGCGACTTACACGCCGAATGGGCAAAAGCCCTTGCAGATCAGGCCGGTGTTGTAGTTTATGACGGACTGGTTAAAGGCTGGCTGAGCATCGGAACCAAGAAGGGCCCAATCAATTCCCCGGCAGATTTAGCAGGACAGAAGGTCAGAACCATGTCCACCGACATGCAGATGGGTCTGATTAACTCCCTGGGATCCGGCGCAACCATCGTTGCTTACGGCGAACTCTACACAGCGATTCAGCAGGGTACTGTTGACGGCGCTTTGACAGCTACATCTCTGTTTGAGTCAGACAGATTCTGCGAAGTAATCGATCACTTGTCCGTAATCAGAGCAACTGCTCACTTCCACCTTCCTGTAGTAAACAAAGCATGGCTTGATTCTCTGCCGGAAGACCTTCGCGCAGTCTTTGATGAAGCTATGGTAGACTATGTAGCAAAAGCTCGTGAACTGGAAGAGGCCGCTGATGCACAAGCTATCGTTGATCTTGAAGAAGTGGAAAATGTCGATGTCAGAGAATACACCGACGAAGAGCTGGTTCCTTTCAGAGAAGCAACCAAGGCTGTTTGGGATGAGTTCTATGATCTTCCCGGCGAAGGTGTAATGGATGAAGTTCTGGCATTGCTGGGAAAAGAAAGGCTGTAATAAAAAAACTGCTAAAGGCAAATAGCATCTAGTTCGTTATAAGAAAGCATTTAAGACAGCCGGCCAGTGGAGGGACTGCATGGGTTTGACACAATAGAGATCCCTGACGGCTGTTTTAAATATAAGAGAATTATTAGACCACTGTAATACTTAAGGCGGTGAGAACTTGGAAAAAAAGGAAAAATGGTACAATGACATTGAGGCAAACCTCTGTGTAATCCTAGCTATCGCAATGCTTGTGATCTTATCGCAGCAGGTTTTCTCAAGGTATATTTTGAACACAACTGTCGGTTGGGCGGATGAAGCAGCACGCTATATGTTGGTATGGTTTGCTTACTTTGCGGCATCTGTAGCAATCTTCAAAAATGCCCACATTAAGATCGATGCGGTTCTGGCTTTGTGGCCGAGTAAAGCAAGACCCTATTTAAAATTATTTAGCAATGTGGTTTTCTTTGTTTATTGCGTTGTGGTAACGTACTTCAGTTACAACCTAGTTATGGATATTCGAGCTTCGGGAGGAATATCTCTGGGAATGGGAATACCCATGTGGGCGGTATATTCTATTATTCCTATAGGGCATATACTCTGGGCACTGCGGTTGATCCAGCTTGAAATACGATTGATCAGAAATCCGGAGCTACTTAAAGACAAAGAAGAGACAGATGATGAGGCTGTAGAAGCAGCTATCAGAGCAAGTAAGGAGGGGAGAGACTAATGGAAGGATTAATACTAATCGGTATGTTCTTAGCTATTCTCTGCTTCCATGTACCCATCATGATTGCTCTTGGAATGGCAAGCGTTATTTATTGTTTGGCAACGGGCACTGTTCCCATTGACATGATAACCAACACCTATTTCACTTCGATGGATTCCTTCCCTTTGATCGCAATCCCCTTCTTTATACTAGCGGGTGATCTGATGATGCAGGGTGGAATTTCCAAGAGATTGATTAACTTCTGTTTATCTCTTGTGGGAATGGTAATGGGTTCTCTTGGTATGGTTACCGTTTTGGCCAGTATGATCTTTGCTGCCGTTGCAGGTTCGGGTAC
>JBAYOC010000229.1:0-3192 GCA_041678465.1 Anaerovoracaceae bacterium
TATGAAGCCAGTGTGAAGCTCTTTGTGAACAACTCAAGAGCAGGGGTGGCAGATACCACCAGCATCAGTGACCTCAATGCCTCGGAGCGTTTGGTCAACACCTATATGGAAATTGTGAAAAGCAACACGGTGCTGGAGAAAGTAGCACTTAACGATAACTTGGATTACAGCCTTGAGAGTTTAAAAAAGATGGTTAGTACCCAGGCCGTTCAGAATACAGAGATTTTTTATGTGAAGGTAATCAGTGAAAACCCACATCATGCACAGCTTTTGGCAAATCAGATAGCAAAAGATGCCCCGCATGAAATTATGGATTTTGTAGAGGCCACATCCGTTAAAGTGATAGATCGCGCAATGCTACCAACAAAACAAGCTACCCCCAACGTGAAACTCAACACGGCAATTGGATTGCTGCTCGGACTGGTGCTGAGCGTTCTCCTGGTTCTTCTTTTGGATATGCTGGATGTGACCATCCGCTCAGAAGAGGATATCAAGAGAATGACGGATTTGCCCGTTTTAGGGGTCATTCCCTTCATTGAGCCATTTAATGAAAAAGGAAAGCAGATCGGATACGGAGGAAAGTATGGGTATCAATAAAGCGGGCAGCATACTCTTTTCGAAGAAAGAGAAAAATGATAAGGATCTTAGCGTGAGATATGTCCTCCTTGGAGACAAGACCGCCTTCCACGTAAAGGAAGCATACAAGGCCCTGCGTACTAATGTGATGTTTTCCGTTCCTGATGAAGGCTGTAAGGTTATCGGCGTTACTAGCGCAGTTCCCAGCGAAGGAAAGAGCACCACAGTATTGAATCTAGCCATTACCTTTGCAGAAACAGGAACCAGAGTGTTGCTAATCGATGCGGATATGCGTCGTCCCAATATCAAAAAGATTCTCGGAGCCGGAGAGGGAGCAGGTCTCTCTGATGTTTTGGCAAGATTTGTAAGAGCCGATGAGACGATCCGACCTTCCGGATATGATAACTTGGATGTTCTATTCAGCGGAAACATTCCGCCTAACCCGGTAGAATTGCTGGCCTCAGACAATATGAAGGATATGATTGAAGACCTTAGGGGCAGTTATGACTATATCTTAATCGATACTCCCCCTATCAATGTAGTAACCGATGCAACGGTAGTATCCAGACTCATCCACGGTATCATCTTGGTGGCCAGAGAGAACGCAAGCAAGAAAGACGAATTGGTGGAGGCCTTGAATAAGCTTCAGTTCGTCAATGCAAAAGTCCTTGGTCTGGTTCTGAATGACAAGATGTATCAGAGCAAGCGAAGCGGTCGCTACGGGAAGTATAAGCATTATTACAAAGAGTATGGGAATGAAGATGATTGATTGGCATACGCATATTCTGCCGTCCATGGACGATGGAAGTAAGAGCGTAGAAGAGTCAGCAGCTATGTTGGAACTTTGCCGAAATATGGGCGTGGCAACAGTTGTGCTGACTCCTCATTTTTATCCGCACAAAGAGGATCCAGAAAGGTTTTTAGAGAGAAGATCCCGGTCTCTCGAGAGGCTGAATAAGCATTTGAAAGAAACAGGGAATCCCGCTGAATTCTCCGCCTCCAAACCAAAGCTCATACCCGGTGCAGAAGTTTACTATTTTCCCGAATTAGCGGTTATGGAGGAAGAGCGTCTTAGAAAATTGTGCATCGGAGATAGCCACTATATAATGGTGGAACTCCCCGTAGAGTCATGGAATGATGAAATTTACAGCACTCTTGAAAGCATGATTTTCAATCGACGGATTATCCCTGTCTTAGCACATATTGACCGCTATTTTCATTTTATTAAGGATACGGCACGATTGGGTGAGTTGATAAAAATGGGAATGCTCGTCCAACTCAATGTAGAAGCCCTGACCGGATTCTTTTCACGAAGAAAAGCTCTAAAATGGATTGATAAAGAGATGGTTCATATATTGGCGTCGGATTGTCACAACCTGACAGAACGACCACCTAATCTTGACAAAGGTCTGCAGATTCTGCAAAGTCACATTAATGACAACACAATTAATAAATTAATGACTGTGGAGCCGTAGAAAGGTATCATAGTTTCCGACCTTGACTATATAGTATCCCGGTAGTAATATTATATGAGGACGCTGTAAAAATTTTCAAGATTATGCAAGGAGGAATAAAATGAAACCTTCAATCAATCCCAATATTTCTATCATAGGAGTGGCGATTGACCTTGGTGCGGCAACTCCGGGAGTGAGCCTGGGGCCTTCCGCAATCCGGTACGCAGGCGTAAAGGAAAGACTTGAAAAGATAGGATACCACGTAAAGGACGAAGGTGATATAACGGCAATCAAACCTGCAAGCCCCATTATGGAAGGATGCAAGTTAAGGTATCTGGATGAAGTGGCAAGGGTAAATACCGAATTATGCAAGAGGGTCTCCGATGCTATGTCTGAAGGTAGGTTTCCATTGGTACTCGGAGGAGATCACAGCGTTGCAATCGGTACCATCGCCGGAGTGGCTCAACACAAGAAGAATCTGGGTGTGATTTGGTTTGATGCCCATGGAGATATTAATACAGAAGAAACATCGCCATCCGGCAACGTTCATGGAATGCCGGCCGCAGTATGTCTGGGCTTTGGTCATGAACGCCTTACTTCTATCGGTGGATCCTTCAAAAAACTGCAGCCTGATAAACTGGTTTATATAGGATGCAGGGATTTGGATGGGGGAGAGAGAAGAGTAATGAAAGAATTAGGCATTACTGTTTTCACTATGCATGAAATCGATCGATACGGGATAATTGAAGTCGTTGAGAGAGCCCTCAAGATAGCAGGAGAAAACACGGATGGAATTCATGTCAGTTTCGATGTAGACAGCCTGGATCCTGCCATTATTCAAGGAACCGGTACAAGGGTGCCGGGAGGACTTACCTACAGGGAGGGCAACGTGGCTCTCGAACTGATTGCTTTATCCGAAAAACTTGTCAGCGCAGAATTCGTAGAAGTCAATCCTCTCATTGACAACAACAACGCTACGGCGAAGTCCGCAATAGCGTTAATGGGTTCCTTGCTGGGAGAATGGCTCATTTAACAAGATCACTACAAAATAAAATTCCGGGAAAGAGGCATCAGCTCCTTGTCCCCGGAATTTTATTTATTTATTCATACCTTGTCTTGAAATTGATTTCCTCCGGTGTAATCTTCCAATCTTCCTTCCAGA
>JBAYOC010000230.1:0-3186 GCA_041678465.1 Anaerovoracaceae bacterium
ACGTTATCAAGGGTTACATCCCCTTCGCCCACGCCGTCGGCGATAATAAGGTCACCCTTTACTGTTACATTCTGTAGTGTAACGCCGGGAACTCGAATCATTACATTGCCCGCGGCAATCACTTCTGTCAAAGTTTTTGCCTCATCGATGTATTGTTTCACCAAGTTATCCATCACTACTGCAAACTCTGCTCTTGTGATGTTGGCTGTGGGGTTCAGTTTTCCGCCGGAACCCTGTACATATCCTGCTGCTGCAAGACCATCCAGATCTTTCAGTGCCCAGGTTGCAATGTCTGCTTTATCAGAGAATTTATCCAATGCTTTAAAAGCTGCATCCGTACCGGTGAGCTTAAAGGCTCTGGCCAAGACTGCAAATGCTTCCTGTCTGGTAATCTTGTCGCCGGGGCGCATCTTGGTATCAAGGGCAAAAGTACCCATCTTAACGGCTTTGGCCATATCTTTCGCATACCATGCTGATGCTGCCACATCGGTCACTTTGCTGATATCCCCTTCCGTCGCAGAAGCAAAAGCTCTGTTTACAACGGCAGCCATCTCAGCACGAGTCAGTGGATTGTCTGCTTTAATCAGCTTTTCTTCGCCTTCCTCATATCCTGAAAGCAGCTTGTTCTCTACCGCCTTGTTCAGTGCTGCGGTTGACCAGTTATCCGGCATATCTGCGAAGGCAGAGCTTTCTGATGTTTCGCCGAATGCCATCCCAACGGATCCCAGCACCAGAGCGAGACTTAAGACAATAGCTAAAACTTTTCTTCCCATAATTGTCGTCCCCTTTCCCTGTTTTCCAATCCTGACTCTATATGGAGAGCTTGGATCAGCTTATGATTATTATTATTTCTCTCAGCTCGTCTTTAGCCGGCATTGAATGCCGCAAGACACATTATCAAGTCCTTCTTAACACTTAATCTATATTTTACCATCTCGATACAGCTAATACAAGCAATTAAGACAAAATTCAATATGTTTCTTTACTTCTCCCGTCATTGTGACATGCTCCGTATATCTTCGACTTCCACGGCTACTGCTGATTATTTGTACTTTCCTAAGAAAGGACGCATCATCACATCCGCCAACAGGTTGTCCCGTCGCAACTCCACGGCTTTGTACTGGCACAGCTCATGGCAGCACATACAGGCGATGCAGGCTTCGTAGTCGATTCGCTTCGTCTCCTTATCGATGGCCAGCACGGGGCAGCTTTCCACGCACAAGGAGTACCGTCATCCCCGGCGATACAAAGGAGTTCCAGCCTCCTAACATCTCTATACCTGCATTTATCTTCTCTGTCAGCAAGTCGATATTGTACTCCTTGCATTCTTGTAGTATTACTTTGGACATTTGCTTACTCCTATCCTCTTTCTTCGTAGAGCGGACACAAAGCACATAGCGGATTACAGCCCGTGCTTTGCAAGCTTTCTCACAACGGTGGGCTGACTAATGTCAAGGGCCTTTGCTATTTCCCTGGTTGTCTTGTACTTGGCCTGTGCGTCGGAAAGGATTTGCTTTTCTACGGCGTCCAGGGTGTCCTGCAGGCTTGTGCTCTGGGAAACGCTTATTTCACCCGGGTTCCTGGCATCCTCCGGAATATAGCCGGGCAAGTTCTCCAAGCCAATTACATTTCCCTTGGTGGTGATTACGAGCCTTTCAATGATATTCTCCAGTTCCCTCACGTTACCCGGCCATCTGTATTTCAAGAGAATCGACATGGCTGCGGTATCCATAGTTTTCTTCTCGTTGAACTTTTTGTTGTTTTCCTGTAAAAAGGTGCGTATCATGGGAACAATGTCCTCTGGTCGATCCCGGAGTGCGGGAACTGTAATAGGTACCACGTTAAGCCGATAGAAAAGGTCTTCTCGGAAGCGGCCTTCCTTGACCATTTGCTCTAAATTTCGATTGGTTGCTGAGATGATGCGCACGTCCACAGGTATGCTTTCAATCCCGCCTACCCTTTGGATTGCTTTCTCCTGAATGACTTGGAGGATTTTGACCTGCATATTTAATGGTAGCTCTGCGATTTCATCCAGAAACACAGTGCCTTTTTTTGCCACTTCAAAAAGGCCTTTTTTTCCTTCTCTTCTGGAACCGGTAAAAGCCCCTCTATCATAACCGAAAAGTTCAGATTCCAAGAGGTTTGCCGGGATTGCTCCGCAATTGATCTGAATGAAGGGGTGGTCTCTTCGGCTTCCTTTTTCGTGAAGGAGCTTTGCAATGACACCCTTACCGGAACCGGATTCCCCGGTGATAAGAACAGTGGTATCCAGCGATGCAAGGCGTTCTGCCATTTGGATAACGTCAAACATAGCCGGGCTGTTGGCAATAATGCCTTCATACATAAAACCCTCATTGACTCGATAATCCTGAAGGGCACTCTGTATGCTCTCCAGTTTGTTCTGCAACTCTACCAGTTCGGTGATGTCATGAGAGGATGTAACAATTTTCGAAAGTTGCTCCTGTTTACCGAAAATAGGGGTCCCGGTGCTCAGAAGTTGTTTTCCATCCCGGTTTTTATGGAGTATAGTGACAACTTTTTTTTCCTCGATGACCTTGCGGGCAACAGAAGGCTCGAAAATACCTATCTCTTCAAGGTAGGAGCAATGCTTGCCGATGATGTCTTCCTTCTTAATGCGGTAAATTTCCTCGGCTGTCTGATTGATCCACAGAGCGTAGCCTTCCGCATTATCGATAAAAATAGCTTCCCCTATGCTATTGAGAATAGGCAGCAGATCATATATGTTCAAACCGTACTGCTCGGCATTGCCGCTCTTTTTCATTTCTATCCCCTTTCTGATCGTTAAAGTTGTGTCTTTTTATGGTCGTAAACCATACAACTCCATTTTGATTAATATTTGAATCTTAAGATTCACTAATGCATCAATTCAGGAGTGTTGAAATTCCACTTGTTCACCTTATCTACTTTTTAACAAAGCTTTGATGATTCATTATTGTATCTGATTTATGGTAAAATTTCAAGAGCAAGTTATTTCTTTTCAATTCGATTGCATTTAGCAAATGCCCAAACCCCTTGAAATGCAAGGCTTGTACATTTTAATGATTACTTTTACCATCTTTTTCTCTTCATCCTTATTAACGGCACGATTATTGCGTACACTAATAGACAGTACGTTAGGATAAGGACATCCCTTATCCAATCTGTATTGCAAACTATTCAATAGGA
>JBAYOC010000231.1:0-3178 GCA_041678465.1 Anaerovoracaceae bacterium
GTGGAAAACAGGATCAACTACCTGAACTCGTTGAAAGAATTCAAAGGTGGCAGGGATCAGCTCCCTGAAGAAGCGCTTGCTGCACTCGAAAGCCTGCTGAAATAAGCAGCAGAACAAAGGAGGAGTGATTTTTTGAACAAGAAACGAATCGGACTTACCTTGGTAATTATTATCCTGGTGATAGCCCTGGGGATTTTTGGGGCCGCGATCGGATTTATCACCGATTATCTATGGTTTAAAGAACTGGGATATACCAGCGTATTTTTTAAGCAGCTGTTTACACAGCTGAAACTGGGAATACCTACCTTCATCATACTGACCGGATTGTCCTATGTTTATCTCATGGGGTTGAAGAAGGGATATTATAAGCGCGTGGACATTGCCGACAATCTACCGGTGAAGGAAAAAGCGCTGAACTATATTGCCTTGGGTATCAGTGGTGCTTTCGGGATCCTGATTACCCTGTCAACGGTAACCAGACTGTGGTTTGACATCCTGAAGTTCTCCAACAGCACAGAGTTTGCCATAGCGGACCCCATCTTCAATATGGATATTTCTTTCTATGTCTTCAGACTGGAATTGATTACCCATGCCAATCAGATTCTCATCGGGGTTATCGTTGCCTTCGTCATTCTTACGCTGCTATTCTATACCATTCTGCTTTCTCTTCGGAGGCCAAAGATATTCGAGGAGCAGGAAGGTAGCGAATTCCAGCAAAGTGAGAACGGGGAGCAGCGTTACACCGGTAATTTCACCCAAGGTTTCGGAGCCTTCGGTCAAAACGTCAATGATGCATTGGGTGGGATGTTCAAAGGCTTTAACACTCCTCCGAGACGCCCCGGAGCAGGAGCAGGAACGCAGCTGGATAAGGATAATCTCAAACAGCTATTGGCTATTGCTTCAAAGCAAATTAAGGTGCTCAGTGTTATCTTTTTCTTGATGGTGGGCGTGAATTTCTGGCTCAAGCAATATCAGTTGCTGTATTCCGGCACCGGCGTGTTGTATGGAGCCGGCTTCACGGACATTAACGTTACCCTTTGGGTTTACAGAGCTCTGATCGCATTATCCCTTGTGGCGGCAGTGACCTTCGTAATCGGCTTCCAAAAGAAGAAAGTTAAGATGATGCTGGCGGTTCCTCTGATTATGATCATTCTTTCTGTCGCGGGAAGCGGAGCGGCTATAATGGTTCAAAACCTTATTGTATCTCCCGATGAGATCAACAAGGAATCCCCCTATTTGCAGAAAAACATCACCTATACACAACATGCCTACGATTTACAGGACATTTCCATCAAAGAGTTTGCCGCATCCAATACACTCACGAAGGAAGACATCCTGAACAACATGGGTACCATTTCAAATATTCGTATTAACGATTTCGAACCTGCGGAGAAGTTTTACAATCAGGCACAGAACCTACGGACCTACTATCAATTCAACGATGTGGATGTGGACCGTTACATGGTCAATGGGGACTACACCCAGACATTCTTGTCTGCCCGTGAAATCGACGAGACAAAGATCGTAAATCAACCTTGGCTTTCCAAGCACCTGAAGTACACCCACGGCTATGGTGTCACCTTGTCAAGGGTTGACAAGGTAACGGAAAGCGGACAGCCGGATATGCTGATTAAAGATATTCCGCCTGTGTCCGGAGTGGATGAAATCACCATTGACCGTCCGGAGATATACTTCGGTGAACTGACAAATAACTATGTCATCACCAATACGGACGAGTTGGAGTTTGACTATCCCAGCGGAGACACCAACGTATACAATACCTATGAAGGGGACGCCGGGATCAACTTAAACCTTGTGAATCGCGTTATGTTTGCCATCCGGGAGCAGAGCCTGAAAATCCTGGTATCCAACAACATCGACCGCAATTCCAAGATTCTGATCAACCGGAACATCAAGGACAGAGTACAGAAGATTGCTCCTTTCCTCAGCTATGATGCAGATCCCTACATCGTCACCGTAGACGGAAAGCTCTACTGGATGATGGACGCTTATACCTACAGCAGCTATTATCCGTATTCCGAGCCTTTCAGCTCGGAGAGCAGCGTCAACTACATCCGAAATTCTATTAAGGTGGTTGTAGATGCATTTAATGGGGCTACCAACTTCTATCTGGTGGATAGTGATGATCCCATTGCCAATACGCTGAAGCAAATATATCCCAAGCTCTTTAAGGACTTTGAGGAAATGCCCGAGGGATTGCAGAAGCACATCCGCTATCCCAACATGCTGTTCAGCATTCAGGCGGGTATCTACACGAAATACCATATGAACGATGTAGAAGTGTTCTACCAATCGGAGGACCTGTGGGAGGTTTCGCAGGAAATCTATGGAATAGAGCCGCAGAGCATGACTCCCAACTACTACATCATGAAGATGCCCGGAGAGGAGAACGAGGAATTTATTAACTCGATTCCTTATACGCCTTATGGCAAGAAGAATATGACCGGTCTTCTCATTGCGCGGAATGATGGGGAGAATTACGGAGAGCTGGTACTACTCCGCCTGCCTAAGTCCAAGATCGTTTACGGACCTATGCAGATTGAAGGCTTTATTGACCAGCAGACAGATATCTCCAAGGAATTCTCGCTGTGGAATTCCGCAGGATCCAGCTACACCAGAGGTAACATGTTCGTAATTCCCATCGAGGACTCTCTGGTCTATGTGGAACCGATTTATCTGGAGGCTACCAACAGCAGTTTGCCTGAAGTGAAGCGTGTCATCATTTACTACAATGACCGAATTGCTTATGAGGAGACGCTGGCTGAGGCATTGGATGCTATGTTCGGGGCAGGTTCCGGATCTCAGCTGAATGGCGGCGATGAGGAGCCGGCCACAGAGACTCCTCCGGCGACTCCTGATGATGGTGTTTCGGATACGGATACCCTGATCCGCAATGCAGTAGCAGCTTATAACAACGCTGTGGAAGCGCAAGCGCAGGGCGACTGGGCTGCTTATGGCCGATATCTGAGCGAGCTGGAAAGCTACCTGAACAAGCTCAACACAGAACCGTCTGCAAGCGAGGTGGTAACACCTGATGCAGAGCTGGACGGAGCGGAAGAACTTCTGGTAGAATAAACCTATATAAATAATAGAAAAAGGCCATCCCCGCGGATGGCTAAAGGAAAAATATAATTGAAAAGACCTGTTGAAAGAGCTA
>JBAYOC010000232.1:0-3158 GCA_041678465.1 Anaerovoracaceae bacterium
CCTTATATGCTCCCGTAGCTCAGAGGATAGAGCGTCGGTTTCCTAAACCGTGCGTCGGATGTTCGAATCATCTCGGGAGTGCCAATAAAAGTGCCGCCGTCAGGCGGTATTTTTATTGGCACTCCCGAGATGATTCGAACATGAAAATGCGTCGAGCGTTAAGAAAACAGCCGCGGACTGTTTTTTGCGAGACGGCATAAAACATGTTGACAACATGCCAATCAGGTATTATTGTATTAGTTAGCTAATACAATAATACCTGTTTTTACTTAACCCTTTTAGTGTTCAGATGAACGGTTTTTCGAAAAGGAGCTGAAAGAGCTATGGCTGGCAGATTAGATGAAAGCATGCCTATATATGTACAAATCATGAACCATATTCGGCGGCAGGTAGTCTCCGGGAGGCTAAAGCCGGGAGATCGGATGCCATCTGTCAGGGAGTTGGCGGCCGAATTCGGCGTAAACCCCAACACCATGCAGAGAGCCCTTTCCGAGCTTGAACGAGAAAAGCTTTTGTGCTCCGAAAGAACCAGCGGCCGATTTGTAACAAAGGATGCGGACCTTATACAAAAACTACGTATCCGGGAGGCAGACAAAGCGGCAGCTGCATTTCAGCATCAAATGGAGGCGCTGGGTTTCTCTATGGAGGATGCTGTGGATTTTTTTCTCAGAAGAACTGAAAAGGAAGTAAAGGTGGGATAAATTGAGTACGCTTACGCTGGTTGAAACACCGCCTGTGATAAAGATTGAAAATCTATCAAAGCGCTTCGGATCTGTCACTGCCCTAAAGAATATAGACCTTGAAGTACCCACAGGACGGATTGTGGGCTTGCTGGGCCCCAACGGCAGCGGGAAGACTACCTTAATCAAGATTTTAGCAGGCTTTTACACGTCCTATGAGGGAAAGGTTTCCATCGATGGGCAGCCTCCATCTCATCTTACAAAGGCTGTCATCTCCTACCAGCCGGATAAGAGCAGCTTTCCCCCTCACATGACAGTAAACGAAGCGATTTCCATACACCAAGGTTTTTTTAAGGATTTCGATGAAACGCAATGCTTAGAAATGCTTAACGCTTTTCAAATCAATGGATGGAACAGAATCAGCCAGATGTCAAAAGGAGTAATCGATAAGCTGCAAATCTGTCTGACCATGTCGAGGAAGGCAAGGCTCTATCTCTTAGATGAGCCCATCGGCGGCGTAGACACGGTGGCAAGGGATTTCGTGCTGGACACCATCCTGGGCTCCTTCAACCCTGCCGGAACCATAATTGTAGCCACTCATTTGATATCACAGATTGAACAAATCTTTGATTCGGCTATCGTCCTTTCAAAAGGCAGTCTGATCTGCTTCGATGATTGCGATGCCATCCGGCAGAGTTACGAGCTTTCCTTGGAGGATTCCCTGCTGCAGATATATGGAGGCAAGCAATGAAAAGAACCAGCGAAGCAGGTTTGAAGATACCGGTCATTAGTTTGATTGTGCTGATTGGAATTTCTATACTTATTCTTTTCGTCACCGACAGCATGGCAGAAAAGAAATCAGAAGAGTTGGAGGTCATCCTCGAGCTCGACTGGGCCATTCCTTTAGGCACCTATGAATACATTGAGCCGTTTCGAAACAAACCGGGCCTGTTCGCCGTACGCGAAGATAAGCAGATCGGTGTGGCGGGAAAAGCCGGTGATATCATCATTCCCTGCATGTACGATCACATCAGCACAGGTGGAGAGGCAGAGCTGATATCCGCTTCCCTGCAGGACAAGAAAGGTTATCTGGACGAAAGAGGCGGTGTGGCCCTTCCCTTTATCTTTGCGGAGACCTTCGATTTTTGCGGTGGATACGCCCTGGTCTCTTTGGAAGGCCGCTATCAGGTGATTGGTACCAGCGGAGAGGTTGTATACGAGAACCGGGAAGGCTATCAAATGCACCCCACAGAGAAAGAGGGGCTTTTCTCCTTTTGGAAAGGGGAAAGCTTGCATGATGAATGGAACGACGACGTTAAAAAGGCCTATAAGGGATTGATAGATGTAACCACCGACACCATATTGGTAAAGCCGGATACCTATCAGGAAATATTCCATTATTCAGAAGGGTTTTGGCTTACTTCTTTATATCCGCAAGAATCGGTTAATATGCCTGTTTATGTGTTTCTTGACGAAAGCTTTGACGAGGCTTTTCCGGGAAAAGTTTTTCATGAAGCGCGGCCATTTAGTGAAGGCTTCGCGGCAGTTAGCCTCGTCCAAGGTGCCGCGGACAGGGAAAACATGCCGGATGCCATATCCGTGGAATGGGGCTATATGGACAGGGAGGGAAGGATGCTTGAAAGCGATCTGGACCTTGCTAGTGGAGATTCCTTCAGCAATGGACTGGCGGGTCTTTTCGATAGCAAATGTCTCTTCTTTATAAATACTTCCGGTGAGAAGGTTTTTGAAATCAGAAGAGAAGGAAATTTCAAGTTTGCCAAAGAGGCATTTCAGGAGGGTTTTGCGCCGGTAGCAACTAAGAGATCGGGAAGTTCATTTGGTTACGGCATGCTAAGATACAGTATGCCAAGGAGCGAAGGCTGGGGCTATGTGGACAAGGAAGGAAGCTTTGCAGTTCCCCCGATTTTCCAGGATGCTTCACCTGTGACAGGAGGTCTGGCCGCGGTGCAGTACGGGGGAAACTATGGGGTAATCTCTGTGGAGTCGAGGTAGAGTCAAGAATGGGTGAACATTGAGAAGTTGACATAGAGGAGTGAAGAATGTTTGATAAGAGCGTAGTTTTGAATATGAAATTAGCCTCCAATGAGTTCGGCTTTGGCCTGGGAATCACCATCTTGGGTTTTCTCTTCATGATGATAGGCGGAGTGATGTCCTTTGCCGCCCTGGTATGTTTCCTGGCGACTTTGGTGTTCTTTGTTATGGGCTTTGTTAAACTTTTTTACAAAAGCCTTTTTTCAAACGAGGCGTATCTTTACATGAGTCTCCCCATCTCTAACCTGCAGGTGGTCCTTAGCAAGGTGTTTGTAGGAACTCTTTGGCTGTCCCTATGGGTTGGCTTATTGCTTGGCTCTGTGTTGCTTTTCTTGGCGCAAAACGGGAGTTTTTTAGAAGCCTTGATAGGTTCTCTGCTTATAGAGGGCGTCCCCGCAGAAAAAATAGGGGCTTTGATGGTGGTGC
>JBAYOC010000233.1:0-3155 GCA_041678465.1 Anaerovoracaceae bacterium
GCATCTGTCCAACCGTTAACTAAAACAACACCTAATGTCAATATGGTGGTAATAAGCAAAGCGGGGTTTGATATCATCTGCTCTAAAAAGCTTGTCAGCGTTACTGTCATATTATCTCCTTCATATCTCTTCTCCCAATGATGATAATACCTGTTTTTTGGTCCATAGGCAAGTGAAACCTTCTCATAGATCGATTCAACATAAAAAGGCACGCTCAATGAGGAGCCGTGCCGTTTTTGCAGACCTTATAACCGATTACTGCAGTTTCTAAGCAGCCGTATTTATTTGACCATCTTTAGAGCAGAACCAGACATTAATCCATTGATTAAGTGATCAATTTCAGTCTCTTTTGTAATGATGAGATTTAACTTCTCTACGCTGGGACTATCAAATAGGTATTTCATAATCTTTCTCATTTCAGTTCTCCTTTCTACTATAGGTTGAACTATATGTCAATCTCTCGCCATGTAATAAATGTTTCTATCAAGGGCTATAGCAAGGACTGATATTGCAGATAGTTGTTACATATTTATCAGTATTGTAATTGCTATATAATTCCATATGTGCCCTTTTTCAATACTATTTTATCACATACCCTGTAGCAGAGCAAGTAAAAAACAAATATTTTGTTATTTTTTTAACACTGTAATGCCACCACGGACGCAGGGGGACGGTTCTTTTGCTTCCCACAATGAAAAGGGCGCCTCTTGGGCGCCCTCATGGTTTTGATTGGTTCTATAGGTTATTCCTTGATGGCTGCTACTACGCCGGCTCCTACCGTCCTGCCGCCTTCACGAATGGCGAACCGCAGTCCCTCTTCGATGGCGATGGGGGTAATCAAGCTAATTTCCATCTGGATGTTATCTCCCGGCATGCACATCTCCACGCCTTCCGGCAGGGCGATGTCCCCTGTTACGTCTGTCGTTCTGAAGTAGAACTGCGGTCTGTAACCGTTGAAGAATGGCGTATGTCTTCCGCCCTCTTCCTTTTTCAGTACATAGACCTCAGAGGAGAACTGGGTATGTGGGTGAATCGAACCCGGCTTTGCAAGTACCTGACCTCTTTCGATGTCGGTTCTCTGTACGCCACGAAGCAAGGCTCCGATGTTGTCTCCTGCCTGAGCCTGATCCAACAGCTTACGGAACATCTCTACTCCGGTTACGACTACCTTTCTTCTCTCTTCCGAAAGGCCTACGATCTCTACTTCGTCGGAAACCTTCAAGATTCCTCTCTCAACTCTGCCTGTGGCTACCGTGCCACGGCCTGTGATGGAGAATACGTCCTCTACCGGCATCAGGAAGGGCTTCTCTGTTGCTCTTACCGGTTCCGGAATATAGCTGTCCACTGCTTCGAAGAGCTCTACGATCTTGTCACCCCAGGGGCTTTCCGGATCTTCTAAAGCGCCCAGCGCCGAACCCCGGATAATCGGTGTGTCGTCTCCCGGGAACTCATACAGGTCAAGAAGCTCTCTTACTTCCATCTCTACCAGTTCCAGTAGCTCGTCATCATCTACCATGTCGCACTTGTTCAGGAACACGATGATGTAGGGTACGCCTACCTGTCTCGAAAGCAGGATGTGCTCTCTCGTCTGGGGCATAGGGCCGTCCGTTGCTGCAACTACCAGTATCGCTCCGTCCATCTGCGCTGCGCCTGTAATCATGTTCTTTACATAGTCAGCATGGCCCGGGCAGTCTACGTGGGCGTAGTGGCGGTTCGGGGTCTCATATTCCACGTGAGATGTGGCGATGGTGATGCCTCTCTCTTTCTCTTCCGGTGCTTTGTCGATCTGATCAAAGGCTACCAGTTGTCCCAATCCATATCTCTGGTATAGAGTCTTTGTGATGGCCGCTGTCAAGGTGGTCTTGCCATGGTCTACGTGGCCGATGGTACCTATGTTGACATGGGGCTTGTTACGTTCAAATTTCGATTTTGCCATTGTGGTTTTCCTCCTAAAAAATGCATTTAATAGTGGTCTCTACAACAACCTCAGGTTTCAGGCTCGTCAGCCTCGCAGGTATTGTTGTAGAATTGCATAGGACATCCTTCAAGGGAAGTTTACCTTAACTGAAGGATGCCCGTGAACGATGGAGCTGTTGAGCAGATTCGAACTGCCTACCTCATCCTTACCAAGGATGTGCTCTACCTACTGAGCTACAACAGCATATATGTCCCTTTGCACTTTTCACATTGTACTATACGCAATTACGGGTGTCAACCCATTTTACAGCGTGTTATACAAGGCTTTTTTATGCCTCACTCAGGGCTAAAATTAGTTTTCTTTTCGTTCTCTGGATGGCGTTGTCAATGGCTTTCGGTGGCTTTTCTAAATTGTCGGCAATTTCCTTGTAGCTCCTTCCCAGAAGGTATTCGCTCCAGACAAGGGATTCAAAATCACTCAATGCCTTGCCGCTACTCTCGCCGATCTGATCCATGGCTTCTTTTATGAGGAGCAGTGTCTCCGGATCCGAATTGCTGTCAGTGGATAAGGTTTCTGCCAGGGTAATGATGGGGTTATCATCGGAGATGGGTTTGTTTAATGAAATGGACATATTTAAGGGGGAGTGCTTTCTGCGCGCCGCTTTCTTGATTGCCGAAAGAATCTGCCGGTTGATGCACAGGTCAGCAAAGGTTCGAAAAGAGGTCTGTTTCAATCCATCATAGCTTCGAATAGCTTTGAATATGCCGATCATTCCCTCCTGAACGATATCATCTCTGTCAGCGCCAACTATAAAATAAAGGTGTGCCTTTGTCTTTACCACCTCTTTGTATTTGCGTATTAGGAATTCCTCTGCTTCACCATCTCCGTTTTGCGCAAGGGCAACCAGTTCCTCTTCGGAGCAGTTCAACCTGCTATCCTGCATGTCCACTTTCTTATTTTCCTTTTCTCTGCTTACTAATTTCATACATGAGCACTGCGGCAGCATTGGAAGCATTCAGGGAAGATATCTTGCCTGCCATAGGAATTGAAAGGATGAAATCACACTTTTCACGAATCAATCTGCTCACACCGCTCCCTTCACCACCGACGACGATAGCAATGGGTCCGGTCAAATCCCTTTCATAATAGTTGCTGCCATCCATGTCGCAAGCACCGATCCACAGGCCCTTTGCTTTCAATTGTTCAATGGTCTGAACCAGGTTGGATACTTTGGCCA
>JBAYOC010000234.1:0-3147 GCA_041678465.1 Anaerovoracaceae bacterium
CGTATATGCGCCTCATATTCGCTACGGAAGTTTTTGATCGTGCTGACAATAGGGAGGGCAGCTGTTTTTCCCAGGCCGCAGAGTGATGTTGCGGACACGGTGTCTGCAAGTTCCAAAAGCAACTCAATATCACCCTCCACGCCTTGGCCGGAGACAATGCGTTCCAAAATGGCAAGCATTCTTTTGGTACCCTCACGGCAGGGCACACACTTTCCACAAGACTCGTTCTGGGTAAAGTTCATAAAAAACCGTGCCACCTCAACCATGCAGTTCTTGTCATCCATCACCACCAGCCCACCGGAACCGATCATTGCGCCGGCTTTTTTAAGGGAATCAAAATCAAGAGGCAGGTCCAGGTCCTTTTCGGTAAGGCAGCCACCGGATGGTCCGCCGATCTGGACTCCTTTGAATTTTCCTCCGTCTCGCATTCCGCCACCGACATCAAAGATGACTTCCCCGAGAGTTGTTCCCATTGGTACTTCAATAAGACCGGTATTTACGATATTTCCCGTAAGGGCAAAGGCTTTTGTACCCGGGCTTTTTTCTGGGCCGATGGATTGAAACCACTCTATTCCATTATTAATAATTAGAGACACGTTTGCAAAGGTTTCTACATTATTCAAAACCGTCGGTTTGTCAAACAGACCGTGCTCAACCGTACGAGGCGGCTTGACCCGGGGCATTCCCCGCTTGCCTTCGATGGAAGCGGTGAGAGCAGAGCCTTCGCCGCAGACAAAAGCACCGGCTCCTTGATTTATGCGCAGATGAAAGCTAAAATCTGTGCCTAAAATTCGGTCTCCCAGCAGTCCGATTTCTGTCGCTTGCTCTATGGACGCTTTTAGGCGACTGACAGCCAGGGGATATTCCGCACGTACATAGAGGTATCCCTGGTTGGCTCCGCAACAAAGTCCGGCAATCATCATACCTTCCAGAACGTTATGGGGGTCACCCTCCATAATGCTTCTATCCATAAATGCGCCGGGGTCGCCTTCATCTCCGTTGCAAACAACGTATTTCTGGGGTTCCTTCTGGCGTCTCACCTGTTCCCACTTGCGACCTACCGGGAACCCGCCTCCGCCTCTGCCTCGAAGACCGGAATCCGTAATCTCATGGATTATCTCATCGCCGGTCATTTCAAAGAGAGCTTTTTCAAAGGCGCTGTATCCGCCAATGGCGAGATACTCGTTAATCGACGTGGCATCAATCTGACCACAGTGCTGTAAAACATGTCTGGTTTGGCGTTTATAAAAGGGGATATCGTCCTGCTTTTTACAGATCTCTCCGTCATTTTGATAAGCAAGTCGCTCAATATGCACACCATTTAGCACAGTTTGGTCTATTATTTCTTCGCAGTCTTCCTCTTGCACTTTTACATACAACCAACCTTGGGGCTCAATCCGGATAAGAGGGCCAATTTCACAGAAACCATGACAGCCGCTTTTCTTAATGCCCACTGTGGGGTGGTGAACTTCCTTTTCGAGCTCTACGGAGCATGGAATGTTTCGCTGCTCCATCAGTTCTTTCAAACGATCATAAATCACGAGGGAACCTCCTGCCACGCAGCCGGTACCGGCACAGACAAGAATTTTAGCCTTCTGTGATTCCAGAGTTTTTGCATAAACACTGCGGATATTATCCAGGTCTTCTCTCGATTTAAGCATTCAGAAGCTCCTCCTTAATCTGCTGTAATAGTTGGGATGCCTTATCCGGGGTCATGGCGGGGTAAACTTTGTCGTTGACTGTCAGTACAGGAGCGAGGCCACAGGCTCCAAGGCAGGAGACGGTTTCAAGGGTAAAGTTCAAGTCTTCCGTTGTCTTGATGTCCTCGGAAAGCTTCAACTCAGAACGGAGACGCTCCAAAATCGGAATGCTTCTCCTTACATGGCACGCAGTTCCGTCGCAAACCTTAATCACATATTTCCCTTTTGGTTCCAGTGAGAAGTTTTCATAAAAGGTCGCAACGCTGTATATACTCGCTTCGCTGACACCGAGACGCTTCACAAGATAAGGAAAAATCTCTTGTGGCAAATATCGATACTTCTCCTGAACGCCTTGCAAAATGGCTATGACTGAGCTTGCCTTAGGACCAAACTCCTCAATGATTTCGTCGATTGTTTCATAGTCGAATGTGTTCTCCATATGTACCTCCTTAAAAGTGACTAACCTTTATCCTTTTGTTCATTTGGGAAAGGCATTTGGCAAGCTCGTCCACAAGCTGCATCTTGACATTGAAGCCGATGGGAAGCTTGGGGTTCTGATGAGCAGGATTCATAGCACGCCCTACAAAGAAATTTATGTCCGTTGCATCTTGAAACAACATCCGGGCAATCAGTGATGCTCCGTCGTTCTTTTGGCCCCACTCAGCATAGCGGCTGTTGCTTCCCAGGTAGTCTTGCGCGTATTCCAGAACCCTGCTCATGGTTATAACGCCCTCTGTCACCAGGTCGACCCCTTCTATAGTAGCTGTGGGAGGGATATCAGGATCCACATACTCCGACAGGCTGCAATCAAGGGGGCGCTGCAGATGTTGGGCAGCAAGGTTTGATGTTGTTCCGCCGCAGACGATATACCTGCCTTCTTTTGAGAAAAACAGCGACATCATTTTGCTCACATCTTCAGGGCTTTCAGGTGGGCCGATCATAAGATTTATTTGCTTTCTCTTTCGGATTTTAATGGTGCAAACCGTTGTATCATCCCCCGGTTCGCCGTTGTAAAGCTCATAGCATAGATCCAGCAGCATAGTGCTGATTGTTTTAGCGTTAAGCTTAGCATCGTAAAATCTTTCAAGGAAGTCGGCTATATCGCTTTGGTCCCAGCCAAAATCAAAGACGCCTCCAACTCCCGCATGGTGTACCCCGTCGCTCATGGCGACAAAGACATCATTCTCACAAAGGCTGATCTTCGATTTCAATATTTTCTTGCCGTCGATCATCTCTGTAATGACCGGATAATCGTAGCGTTTGCCATCACGTAACATAATGACGTTTGGGTTATCGTACTGTATAATCTCTGCTTCCCGATGGTTTGCAATGCGAATGATCGTAAAGGTGGAGTATGCCAGCTGCCGGACTTTGCAAATAGGCAGAGTGGAAACCATGGTGGATATACAATCCTTCATGGGCATGGAATTCGCCATCATTGTGGATA
>JBAYOC010000235.1:0-3145 GCA_041678465.1 Anaerovoracaceae bacterium
CAAAAGCCGGAACCAGCTCCGGAGGAAGATATGCTCCTCCGTACTGTCCAAAATAACCTTCTTTGTTTGGATACTCCTTCAAATACGTGTTGAAGTCCACATCATAGTTCTTTCTCATTTTCTTTTCCTTTGCCTTTCATTTCTAAATGTAAGAAATACCGAAAGGGTCTCTGCATTTTCCGCAGGTAATAAAAAAACACCCATCCTTATTTACTACAAGGACAAGTGTTAACTTGCGGTACCACCTTGTTTGATATGTTTCATAACATATCCTCTCTGCAGAGTGCCATCACACCCTCGGCCAGATAACGCCGGCCTTGCGTTGGAAACTACTGGGGCACCCATACCCTTTCGCTCCACCCTCGGGGGACCATTTGTCTGTGGCTGCATCTCTCGGGCTCACACCACCCCCGATTCGCTGTAGATCGCTTCACAGTTTTACTTCCCCGTCTTCGGTTTAGAAGAATATTACCACAAGCAAAAATTGTAGTCAAGGACTTTTTATTTAGGCGAAGAGAAACCCTAGGAGTCTTTATGGTATAATCCAATATAACAACACTTTTATACAATTTTGAAGGAGACCGGCCATGATAGAACTTCTTAAACAGTATCGAAGAGACCTACACCGCATTCCGGAAGTGGGCTATCAGGAGTTTAAGACCCACGCATACATCCTGGAAATCCTCTGCGATTACCCTTGTGAGATTACGGAGTTTTCTCCCACAGGCATCTGTGCCTTCTTTCAGGCCAAGAATCCGAACCAACCCGGGGCAGTGGCTTTTCGCAGTGATATGGACGCACTCCCCATCGAAGAGATTACCGATTCCTCTTACCGCTCTACCCACCCGGGCACGATGCACGCCTGCGGCCACGACGGTCACATGGCCATGCTTCTCGGCCTGGCGGGTGAACTGGCAAAGCTGGAAGGAGACATTCCTATCAATGTCCTTCTCATCTTCCAGCCTGCAGAGGAAAGCCCGGGAGGAGCCAAGGCTATAGCGGCCTCCGGCATTTTCGAAAAATATGATGTACGACGCATCTTCGCATTCCACATGGCACCATCCGAAACACCCGGCGTCATTATGTCGCGCCCCATGGAAATGATGGCCAGATCCAGCGAACTGACCGTTACCATTCATGGCAGGTCCGCCCATATTGCAAGTGCACATAAGGGAATAGACGCTCTTCGCATCGGCTGTCTCTATCTGGATGCCCTCTACAAAATTGAAAGGGATCTCCTTCCCCCGGAAGAATTTCGTGTGCTGCGGTTTGGTAAGATGACGGGAGGAACTGCAAGGAATGCCATTGCGGAGAAAGCCGTGCTCGAGGGCAGCCTGCGGGCTTTTCGTGAGGAAACCTTCCGGCTGCTGTCCGATGAGATCCTTCGTACCGCAACCGAATATGAGAATAGCTATGGCTGTAAGATTGAGATCCACTTTACGGAAGGTTACCCACCTGCCATGAACGACCCACACCTTTACCAACAGGCAAAAGAAGTTCTGTCACCGGATCGTTTTCCCTTTTCGTCGGAATTTATAACTCTCCGTAAGCCCTCCATGGCTTCCGATGATTTTTCATACTATTTGCAAAAGGTTCCCGGGCTGTACCTGTTCCTGGGAACAGGAAATAAAAAACCTCTTCACAGCAATGCCTTCGATTTTGATGAAGAGGTTTTGGAAGTTGGGGTTAAGGCTTATCTGCAGCTATTGCAGCTTCCGCTGCTGACTGAGCCTCAAAGTAATTGTAGATAAGAATCCCTGCGATGGTTAAGGAGCCACCGATATACTGCATGGGCACCGGCACTTCCTGTAACAACAGAAATGCAAGGATGCTCGCATAGATAACCTCCGCCGTTTCGCTCGTGGCCAGATACAGTGGAGAGATATAGCGAAGCGTCCAGTTGAACAATCCATGGGCAATGATTTGGCATACGATTGCCAGGACCAGGACCCAGAGATAGCTCTCTCTTTCATAACCCGTAAAACTCGTGCCGCTGACGAGCATGCCCAGGCCAAAACAGACCCAGCAGCATCCGAAAACAATGGTTACGTACACAGTAGTATTAATCCCGCCCCCTAATTTTTGACCCACAATGAAATAGAGAGACATGGCAATAGCTGTTATAAAACAGAGTAGATCCCCCATTAGCGCCTCACCTGCGATTGCATAATCTCCTCCACTTACAATGGCTGCACCCACAAGGGCGATCACAACTCCCGTCACCACCTTAAAATTGGTTTTCTCCTTGAAAAACAAGGCCATAATGATAAGAATAATGACAGGGTGCAAGCAGGCAATAACCATTGCGCTGGCAATTGTAGTCATGCCAACCCCTGTAAAGTAAGTAAGAAAGTGCAGGAAGAGGAAAACTCCCGCCAGCACGGAACCCCCAAGCTGTCTTTTGGAGAGCTTCTTGAACTCCTCACGATGGAAAGCCAGTGAGAAAAATATAAAAACGGGCATAGCAAAGGACAACCGATAAAAACCGATTGCTATGGGAGGCATTTCTCCGGCCAATCGTACGATAATGCCGGACATAGAAGCAGCTAGGCAAGCGAACAGCACTACTATTTTTACATGGCGTATTGCGAAATTTATCATGGTGATTTCCGTTCCATTCTTTCATATTAGCGGACTAGCACTCTGTAGCATCACTAGGGACAGTCCTTGCAAATCCTCATCGGATACGGACTGTCCCTAAATATTGATTTTATGCTATTCACTTCTACGTGTCAATCATGCTGCTCTTGTTGTATGAATTTTTATTTTCCGTTATCTTCGTTTTCCTTCAGGTGGAATTTATGCTCCACACGCATCTCGATTTTTTCGTCGTAGCAAGCGAATATGCGGTCGACGAAAGCCGGGTCCTGTTTTGGTGTAATCACACTTACGATGGGCACGATTACCAGCGATAGGAGTATTGCAACAGCTCCGGCAATCGGTGCTGACGTAAATCCGGTAATCAGATTCGTAATGTTGATGAGCAAAGATAAAATGATGGAAGCCCACAGTGCAGCCTTATTGGCCCGCTTCCAAAACAGTCCATACAGAAATGGCCCGAGGAAGGCTCCCGCGAGGGTTTCCCAGGACAATCCCATCAAGGTGGTAATCAGGTTATTGGGGTTAATTGCGATGATTACCGACA
>JBAYOC010000236.1:0-3123 GCA_041678465.1 Anaerovoracaceae bacterium
GACCGTTCTTTTTATAACCCACGATATCGATGAGCAGCGGTATTTCGGAGGAGATTTCATAGGGGCGATTCCGGGCCCGGTTTGCGAGATCTTCCCATTCTAATGGGGAAGCAGGGGGACGGAGGAAGCAAAAGAACCGTCCCCCTGCTTCCATCATAGTAGTAAGAGGCGGGGCCCCGATACCGGGGCCCCGCCTCTTACTACTATATACAGCCTACTCCTGCGGGCAATAGACTTCTCTCTTGTGATAATGCGTATGAAGAAGTTTGTGGGACATGTGGCCGTTTGGCTCTTTCAAATAATCTTCATAGAGCGCTTTCACCTCAGGATTGTCGTGAGACTTTCTCAGAACCTGTCTCTCATCCTCCGAATACAGCGCGTTGGCCCTGTTGACCTTTGGATTTACATCCAGTCTAGCCTTAGCACAAACGTGGGGTTGACCACCGCCGTGTACACAGCCGCCGGGGCAGGCCATAACTTCGATGAAGTGGTAATCCTTCTCGCCTGCACGTATGGCATCCAACACCTTCGCTGCATTGGCGGTTCCGTGTGCTACAGCGACCTTGATCTCCGTGGGGGTTCCGCCGATGGGTAGAGTGACGCTGGTTTCCTTGACGCCTTCCAGACCCCTCACGCCCTGATACTCGATGGATGTCAGGTTTTCCCCTGTAAGAATGTCGGCAACAGTCCGAAGGGCCGCTTCCATAACGCCGCCTGTGGCGCCGAAAATGACACCGGCTCCCGTGTATTCGCCTAGGATGCTGTCTGGATCTTCATCTTCCAGGGACAGGAAGTTAACTCTTGCCTGTTTGATCATATCGCCCAATTCTCTGGTTGTGAGAACGATATCGATATCTCTGTTTCCGTCAACTTCCATCTCCGGTCTGGTAGCCTCGGTCTTCTTCGAAGTACAGGGCATCACAGAAACATTGACGATTTTCTTGGGATCGATGTTGAACTTCTCAGCATAGTAGGATTTGACCAAAGCACCGAACATCTGCTGCGGCGATTTGCAGGTGGACAGGTTATCCAGAAAATCCGGGTAGTTGATTTCGCAGAAACGGATCCAACCGGGAGAACAGGATGTAATCATGGGAAGGGTTCCTCCCCCGGTCACTCTGTTCAAAAGTTCAGTACCTTCTTCCAATATAGTCAAGTCTGCGCTGAAGTTCGTGTCGAAGACCTTGTCAAAGCCCATCCTTCTAAGAGCCGCTACCATTTTGCCGGTAACCGGAGTACCTACGGGCAGTCCAAAGGCTTCGCCTAAGCCGGCGCGAACAGCAGGTGCTGTCTGCACCACTACGAACTTGTCAGGATCCTCGATGGCTTCCCAAACCTGGTCGATGTGGGGCTTCTCTCTCAGCGCCGCAACGGGGCAGGCATTAATGCACTGGCCGCAGAAGACGCAGTCCACATCTCTCATGCTGTAGTCAAAGGCCGGAGCAACTTCGGTGTTAAAGCCTCTTTTGGTGAAATCCAGGACGCCGATCCCTTGTACCTCTTTGCAAGTGCTGATACATCTTCCGCAGAGGATGCACTTGGAGGAGTCGCGTATGATGGAGTGGGACAGATCGTCCAGGACGGCCTGCCTCTTGGCACCTTCATAAGGAACATCCCCGATACCCATCTCCTCACAGAGCTTTTGCAGTTCGCAGGTTCCGTTTCTCCGGCAGGTGAGACATTCGCGATTGTGGTTGGCCAAAATCAACTCAACGTTTTGACGCACGGCCTTCCGAACCTTAGCGGTATTCGTTTTGATATTCATGCCTTCCTGAACCTGCAGGACGCAGGATGCGGGCAGATTTCTCATGGGAACGCCATTTACATCCGCTTCTACAACGCATACTCTGCAGGCTGCGATCTCATTGATATCCTTCAAATAGCAGAGGGTAGGAATGTCAATTCCGGCAGCTTTTGCAGCTAATAATACGGTATAATCTTTGGGAACGCTGACAGCGACCCCATTTATAGTCACATTGACTTTCTGAACATTTTCCATGTTTCCATGTCCTCCTATTTCCTAATGATGGCCTTGAACGTACAGGCATCCATACAAGCACCGCACTTAATGCATTTATCCTGGTCGATAATATGTCTTTGCTTGACAGTACCTGTGATCGCCTTAGTGGGACATACTCTCACGCAACGGGTGCAGCCTGTGCATCCATCGGTAATGAAGAAGTTCAACAAGGCTTTGCATACGCTTGCAGGACATCTCTTGTCAACTACGTGTGCCACATACTCATCTCTAAAGTGCTTCATTGTAGAGAGGACAGGATTTGGTGCTGTCTGCCCCAATGCGCAGAGGGATGTGTTTTTAATGTTCTCTGCAAGATCTTCCAAAGTGGTCAGATCTTCCATGGTGCCATTGCCTGCTGTTATCTTGTCTAGAATTTCCAGCATTCTCTTGGTGCCTTCGCGGCAGGGCGTACACTTTCCGCAGGACTCATCCACTGTGAAATCCAGGAAGAAACGAGCGATGTCTACCATGCAGTTATCTTCGTCCATGACGATCATACCGCCGGAGCCCATCATTGACCCGATCGACACTAAGTTGTCAAAATCAATAGGGGTATCTAGGTTTTCCCTGGTAATGCAACCGCCGGAGGGTCCGCCGGTCTGAACTGCCTTGAAGGCTTTTCCGTTGAGGCAGTCTTCACCGATATCGTAAATGACTTCCCGCAAGGTGATTCCCATGGGAACCTCTACAAGGCCGGTATTGTTGATCTTGCCGCCCAAAGCAAATACCTTGGTGCCCGGAGACTTTTCCGTACCCATGGATTTAAACCATTCCGGTCCGTTCAAAATGATTTGGGGGATGTTCGCTAAAGTCTCTACGTTGTTGATAATAGTCGGCTTGCCCCAGAGGCCTTTGTTGGCCGGGAAAGGAGGCTTATTTCTGGACATGCCCCGCTTACCTTCAATGGATGCGATCAATGCGGTCTCTTCGCCGCAAACGAAAGCGCCTGCGCCCAATCTTATTTCAATATCGAAGTCAAAGCCGCTTCCAAAGACGTTTTTGCCGAGGAAACCTTTTTCCTTTGCCTGTCCGATGGCAATTTTCAATCTATGAACCGCTACGGGGTATTCGGCTCGTACATAGATGAAGCCTTTTGTAGCGCC
>JBAYOC010000237.1:0-3120 GCA_041678465.1 Anaerovoracaceae bacterium
AAAGGTTGCATTCACCATTGAAGAAGCGAGGGAGAGCGGAGCAGACATTGTAGTCTGCTACTATCATTGGGGCGAAGAGTATCAGAGAAGTCCCAACCTCTGGCAGGAACGCATCGCCAAGGAGACAGTGGCTATGGGAGCAGATATTATTTTTGCATCCCACCCTCATGTGCTCCAGTCGGTGGAAGTCCTAAAAAACGAAGTAACAGGAAAAGAAGTACCCGTGTTTTATTCTATGGGAAACTTTCTTTCCAATCAAAGGGCGGAGACCCTCAACAATCGCTATACAGAACAGGGAATGATCGCCAGGGTCAATCTGCAATACGACAGCACAACGGGAGAGGTTGCCCTTGTGGGCACGGACGCTATGCGGACCTGGCTGGACAAGTATAAATCCGGCGGAAAAGATGTCTATGCCATCGTACCGTTGGACAGTGAATTAGAAGATAACGAGGCTTTAAAGGCATCCGGTCACTTGCACCGGGCCATGCAAGCCTCTGAAGATGTGGAAGCTGTCTTGGGCAGCGACTATATTTGGAGATAGGAGAGTAATATGGCCAATTCAGTACAACCCGTAAGGGGTACCCGGGATTATCTTCCCGGTGAAGTAAGAGTGAGAGATGCCATCAAGTCAGTTATTCTGAGGAGTTATGAGAACAATGGATTCTCCAAGATACAGACTCCGATGATCGAAGACATTGACCGTCTGGACAAGAGCGACGGCGGCGAAAACCTCAACATGATTTTCCGGATCCTTAAGAGAGGGAAGAAGCTTGATTTGAACAAGGCAGGTCTTACGGAAAAGGATCTTGTGGACAGCGGTCTGCGTTTTGACCTGACGCTACCTTTAAGCAGATATTTTGCCAACAACAGGGCCCACTTGCGGATGCCTTTTAAGGTGATTCAAATCGGACAGGTGTTCCGCGCCGAAAGGCCGCAAAAGGGAAGGCTCCGGCAGTTCTACCAATGCGATATCGATATCATCGGAGACGCCTCGCCGGAAGCCGAAATCGAGTTGATTCACACTACGGCGAAAACATTAATGGAGCTGGGTTTTGACGACTTTACGGTGCGGATCAATGATCGCCGGATACTTTTTGACATGATCGAATTTGCGGGTTTCCCAAAGGAAGAAGTCCTTTCTGTATGCATTACATTTGATAAGTTGGACAAAATCGGTGTAGACGGAGTCAAGGAAGAGCTGTCGGGAAAAGGATTTGCGCCTTCAGTTATCGAACGCTTCGTGGACGCCATCGAAACCGGTGGGGAGGCGGGTGTATCTGCCATGGCGGATTACTGTACCGATCAGCAGGTAATCGAGCAGCTCCGGTACATCATTGACAGCGTGGAGGAGATTGGCCGGGGCAAATACAAGATTGAATACGATAAATCTCTCGTTCGCGGCATGGGCTACTATACAGGTACCATTTTCGAAGTGGTCAGCCCCAAATTTAACAGTTCCATTGCCGGCGGGGGCAGATACGATAAGATGATTGGTAAATTAATCGGAGAGGATATCCCTGCGGTGGGCTTTTCCATCGGTTTTGAGAGGATTGCAGAAATCCTGCTTAACAGTGAGGACATGAAGTTCAAGTTCCCGGAGAAGAGACTGGCTGTCCTCTACGAAAAGAGCGACGATTTTGTAAAGGTTTTGGAGAAGGCCGATGAACTTCGGGGCGAAGGGTATGACGTGTGCACGCTGGTCAAGGCGAAGAAGCTTGGGAAGCAGTTGTCTTCTTTGGAAGCAGAGGGCTATGAGTCGGCGTTTATCTTCGGCCAGGAGGAAATAAAGGATCTGACAGCCCATGATCAATAAGGATTCTGATTGTAATTGTGATTGTAATTGTGATTGTTCACGGCCTCAAGTACGTCTGACAGGATATATCCCCTCGGAAACCGCCGTTTTTGTATGCTTCGCATGAAAACGGTACGAGGTTTCACGGTTTCTACGGGGATACATCCTATCAGACCTACAAACCGTGTTTCGGCTGTGAACAGTTATAAATAAGGGAAACAGTGAACAGGAGTAAGAGATGAGTTATTTAGATCGGATTGACGGCTATCGCGAGGATATGATACGAGACCTGCAGGGTTTAATTGCAATTCCCGGGGTGGCGGGCTATCCTCAGAGAGACATGCCTTTTGGAGAGGATGTGCACCGGGCTTTCGAATACATGCTGGACTTAGGAGAAGAGGCGGGATTCGAGACCCTCAATGTGGACAACTACGGCGGTCACATTGAGTTTGGAGGATATCTCACCGATGAGGAGGGAAACCCGGCGGGGAGAACGGAACAGGCCATGGGTATTTTAACCCATGTGGATGTAGTTCCCGCAGGCACGGATTGGTATTATCCTCCTTTTGAAGGGCGCGAGGTGGATGGACGAATTTACGGCCGGGGTACCACGGATAACAAAGGTCCTACTATTGCTGCTTTTTATGCTATGAAAGCCTTAAAAGAAGAGGGATTCATGCCTAAGAAAAGGGTGAGGCTCATCCTTGGGTTGGATGAGGAAGCGGGAACGGGATGGAAGGGCATGGAGGCCTATTTTTCCAAGGTGAAAAAGCCCCTTTTCGCCTTTACCCCCGATGCGGAGTTTCCTGCCATTCATGCAGAGATGGGTATATTGATTTTTGAACTTGTAAAGAAGATAGGAAAGACTAAGGGCAAAGGGATAGAGCTTAGAAGCCTTACAGGAGGGAATGCTGCCAACATGGTGGCAGACCACGCCAGGGCTGTGCTCCGTGCAGATTCCTATGAAGATATCAAGAAGAGTCTGGAGACGTATCGAAAAGAAACAGGCTATAAGCTGGCTTCAAAGGGTATTGGCAAGAGTCTGGAAATTACTGTTTCCGGAGTATCCTCTCATGGGGCCAGGCCGGAGAAAGGTCTCAACGCTATTTCTATTATGATGGAATTTTTGGGTAAACTGGATATCATAAATGAGGATATAGGGGACTTCATCGATTTCTATAACACCCACATCGGTTTTAATCTTCACGGTGAGCAGATCGGCTGCGGTCTTTCCGATGAGATATCCGGCCTGCTGATCTTCAATGTAGGCATGATCCACTTGGATCAGGAAGTGGCTAAGCTGACCGTCAACATCCGCTATCCCG
>JBAYOC010000238.1:0-3086 GCA_041678465.1 Anaerovoracaceae bacterium
CGGGTATCGGCAATATGGAAGTGGAGGCCCTCATTGAGCAATACGGTGGCAACGCTATCTTTGATGAGAAAACAGCAACTCCCTACGCGACCATAACGGTGGGGGTAAAAGATCCAAAGCCGATTATCAACGGAAAGCCAATTGAGACGGGTACCTATACCATTTGGTTTGAAAATGAAGGCTCAATCAAGCAGAAACTACAGCTTGTGGAAAAATATAATATCAAAGGGACGGGAAGCTGGAGCCTGGGACAGGAGACTGCAGACACATGGGACTATTACAGGCTGTGGTTGAATGGATGCAAGTTTGTTGATGTGGGAAACCATTGGGCACGAGACTACATAATAGAGGCATATAAAATGAATTGGGTGGTGGGAATGACGCAGACCTCCTTCGGTCCGGACCGGCCACTCACGCGGGCAGAAGCAGCGGCGATGCTGGTTCGATTGCTGAAACTACCCGTAAATCCGGATCGGAAATCGGTATTTGTAGATGTCTCCGGACATTGGGCTCAAGGGGAAATTGAAACGGCAAAGCGTCACAATATCGTCAACGGCGTTGGAGCAGGCCGCTTTGAACCGGAGGCTCCAATCACCAGAGAGCAGATGGCAGTGATGCTTCATAATGTGCTGAACGACCGTTCTATTATAGAGAAGGGCTTACCGTCAGTCGGAAAGGCCGACCCGGCAAACTTTTCCGATGTCAGTATGCAAACCAACCCCTGGTCCGTGCAGGCGATTGATCAGGTTTGTAAACTTGGTATTGTTAAGGGTTTTGGTGATGGCAGTTTTCGTCCAAAAGAATTCCTTTCCCGCAGCCAGATGACAGTGATAATGAGTACACTGACAAGGGTACTGAACATTCGATAATTTTCATTGGATATACTTACTATTCGACACGTCTTCCAATACATTATATAATATTCATAGGCAGGGGCGGTCCGGCGGGGCGGTCCTTTGTCTGTGAAGTTATCTCAGCAAAAAGTGTAAAATTATTTTAGGGAGATGAAATTGAATATAAAAATGAAGAAATGGATCATATTGATTATAGGGTTGCTTGTCGTGGGATTACTCGTAATGGGAGTGCTGAATTCCGGTTTGCTTTCCGATAATAATGATGGGCTTACAGGGGAGGACCCCGGAAGTGTGCTTCCGCCTTCACAAGAGGAACCTGTCACAGAGCCGGATCCGCAGGAAGAGCCTGCAGAAGAACCGGACCAGGAGGAGCCTGTTGAAGAACCTAACCCGCAGGAGAAACCGGCTGAAAATTCGGACCCACAGGAAGAACCTGCAGAACAACTTTCTAAATATACGATCTACGTCGGTGAACAGCTGACGATACCGGTTTCCGGTGGTAGCGCGGTAAAGGAATCGATTGTCATTAACTCCGCTGTTCTGCCATCTGTAGAAAAGCAAATTGCTTTGACCTTTGATGCAGGGTGGCTTTACGATCAGACGACTAACTTGCTGGACGTATTAGATAACTATCAGGTAAAATCCACTTTCTTCCTTCGTGGCAGATGGGCGGAGGATCATCCTGGATTGGCCAAAGAAATATTAAAAAGAGGCCACAGCACAGAAAACCACTCGCTGACCCATGGTCACATGAAGGGGATGACAGAAGCGGAAATCCGAAATGAAATGGCGCTTTCTACAAAGCTCATACAAGAGGCTACGGGATACAGGCCCTATCTGTTCCGCCCTCCTTTTGGAGAGTATGACAGTAGGGTATTGAAGATACTGGCTGAGCAAGGTTTTCCTTATACCATAATGTGGACCATTGACAGTCTGGACTGGATGGAAGAACGAAATGGGGAAAAGGTGACGGCGCAATACCTGACGAAGAGGATTTTGTCAAATGCGACAGATAAAGGGATTGTCCTCATGCATGTAGGCGGCTATCAGACGGTCAACGCACTTCCGGATATCATTGAAGGCCTACGAAAGGATGGTTATAAGCTTGTAAAGGTGAACGATATGCTTCCCAATCCCTCCGCATCAGCAGGCGTAACGATTTACACAGTGAAAAAAGGGGATACGTTGACTAACATCGCCGGGAAGTATGGGGTAACCGTAGAGGATATCCTGAAGGCCAATCCAGCCAGGTAAGTATTCTCCTTCATTCATCGTATCCGAGAAATGAATTCTCTTGTTATCTTATGAAGAATCATGTCGAGGTGTTCCTGTGCCTGGTTTGTGGATGCAACACACATCAAAGTTTAAATTATTCTAAAAAAAAAGATAAATTGTAAATGGGATGTGGATTATATGGACAATTAGTGATATGATAGTAAATAGCGGAAACCGGACATCAACAAGTTTGATGCTGATTTTCGATATCACATAGAGTTGAGTTGTAGCTATGTACGAAAAGGAGTGTGAGAGTATGTTTACCTGTGATGTAAAGAGAATGGATGACAAGATCAAAACATTCAGTAAGTTTGGTGATGCCGGACACGGTGGTATTACCAGATATTCCTTATCACCGGAAGCGCTGATGGCTAGAGAAGAATTCAAAAAGAGGATGGAAGCCATTGGAGCTGTGATCGAGGTGGATGATGTCGCCAATATGTATGCAACCCTCCCCGGTTCCGACCCGGATGCCAAGAGGATCGTTATGGCCTCCCACGTAGATTCCGTTAAAAACGGGGGAAACTACGATGGTATTTTGGGTGTGATGAGTGCCATGGAAGTGTTGGAGACTGTTGTTGCAAACAACATTCCGCACAAGCATCCACTGACTGCAATGATTTGGACCAATGAGGAAGGTTCGTTATTCCCTCCTGCTATGATGGTTTCCGGAATCGTTTGCAACGAATTCCTACCACCGGCTATCGCTAAAAATTTCCAGTTTGACAACATGATGAAATCAAAGAGCGTTATGGACCCCAGCAAAACTTTCGGTGAAGAATTGGCGAAATATCCCTATTTGGGAGATAAAGCGAATCGTTTGAACCCTGATAAATATATGGCCATGTTCGAAATGCATATTGAGCAGGGTCCCATCCTGGAGGATGCCGGAGATGAAGTAGGGGTAGTAGATTGCGTATTGGGCATGTTTAACTATCGTGTGAAATTCTATGGCCA
>JBAYOC010000239.1:0-3081 GCA_041678465.1 Anaerovoracaceae bacterium
AAAATATGGGCGATTATAAGATTGATACTACATGCGTACAGGGGGGTTACACTCCGGGGAACGGAGAACCGAGGCAGGTTCCTATCATACAAAGTACCACATTCAAATATGCGACGAGTGAAGATATGGGAAAGCTGTTCGATTTAGAGGCAGAGGGATATTTCTATACCAGACTGCAGAATCCTACGAATGATGCGATTGCAAAGAAGATTTGTGACCTGGAAGGTGGTAGCGCCGCAATGCTGACTTCTTCCGGACAGGCTGCTTCCTTCTTTGCAGTATTTAATATTGCCGGTGCGGGAGATCACGTGGTTGCTTCCAGCACGATTTACGGCGGTACATACAATCTGTTTGCAGTAACCATGAAGCGCATGGGTATTGATTTCACCTTCGTTGATCAGGATGCGGATGAGGAAGAACTAAACGCGGCCTTTAGACCCAATACCAAGGCAGTGTTCGGTGAGACCATTGCAAACCCTGCTTTGACTATTCTGGACATTGAGAAGTTCGCAAATGTGGCTCACGCTCACGGAGTGCCGCTAATCATTGATAACACCTTTGCAACGCCGATAAACTGCAGGCCCTTTGAATGGGGCGCAGATATTGTAACGCATTCAACTACAAAGTATATGGATGGTCATGGCGCCTGCGTAGGCGGCTGTATTGTGGATAGCGGTAAGTTCAACTGGGCGGCTCATGCCGACAAGTTCCCCGGGCTTTGTACACCGGATGACAGCTACCACGGAGTTACCTACGTGGAGCGATTCGGGCAAGGCGGGGCTTTTATCACAAAGGCTACCGTGCAGTTGATGAGAGATCTGGGCGCAACGCAGTCTCCCCAGCACGCATTTATGCTAAACCTAGGACTTGAGAGCTTGCATATAAGGATGAAGCGCCATTGTGAAAACGGGCTTGCTGTGGCTACCTTCTTGAAAAATCATGAGAATGTTGCTTATGTAAATTACTGCAATTTAGAAGGAGATAAATACTATGAACTTGCAAAGAAATATTTGCCCAACGGTTCTTGCGGTGTAGTCAGCTTTGGTGTCAAGGGTGGAAGAACCGCCGCTGAGAAAGTATTGAAAGCCCTGAAGTTGGCAGCCATCGAAACCCATGTTGCAGATGCCAGGACATGTTGCTTGCATCCTGCCAGCACCACCCACAGGCAGATGAACGATGCGGAGTTAGAGGCGTGTGGCGTATACCCGGATTTGATTCGATACTCATGCGGTCTGGAAGATGCAGAGGATTTAATTGCAGATTTGAAACAAGCATTGGATCATTGATGTCTAAGTAAGGTTGAGTTGATAGGATTACTGGGAGGTTTTATGGTATGAAAATAAACAAGGAACAATTACTCAGAGATCCTGATATAGAGCCGTCAAGTGATGTTGTCGCGAAGGCGCTTGGAGAGGCGAACAATGCCTATGTGAAGTTTGGATTCCTGTTCGGGAGCACCTGCAGTCGGAGCTATCTTGATGTCATTTAATCAAGTTCCGCTTTCAACGCTTGGATTTTTGTTTCAATAGTCCGATTTACAGATGTCCTGCCCATTCACACGGATCGTAAGTGAGGAAAGAAACAAGAACGTTGTCAGTTCCGATGCAACGGTTACAAGTCTTCAGGTCAAGATAGAGATACTCAACAAGAATCTTCTTGTTTGACATAATTTATTTCCTCCTAAATGATCAGCGCCTGTAAAGCGTTGAATAAATAACCAACGATTATAATTCCTATCGCACATATCGCAATGAACAGAGCCAGCAGCTTCGGTTTAATTGCCTTGCGGAGCATAATCATGGACGGCAAAGACAGAGTGGTGACACCCATCATAAAAGATAACACCGTACCCAGCTGGGCCCCCTTGAAGAGCAATGCTTCCGCAATGGGAATCGAGCCAAAAATATCGGCATACATGGGCACACCTATTACTGTGGCTAAGATTACACCGAAGGGATTGTTGCTTCCAAGCAAGGATACAACCCACTCCTCGGGTATCCAGTTATGGATGATCGCACCTATGCCGACGCCGATGAGAATATAAGGAAAAACCTTTTTGAAGGTTGATAGCATTTGTTCCTTTGCATAATCCAATCGATCCTTTTTTGTGAGATCCGGTGACTCGATATCGACGCTTCCCGCTGTCAGGATAAAACTCTCAACGTGCTTTTCCATGTGCGCTTTCTCGATCAGGGTGCCTCCGATTATAGCGATTACCAAACCAAATATTACATATAAGATGGCAACGTTTGTCCCGAAGATGCTCATTAGCAGAACAAGAGAGCCCAGGTCTACCATTGGTGAAGAAATCAAGAACGAAAAAGTAACTCCCAGTGGCAAACCTGCGGATGTAAAGCCAATAAATAATGGAATGGATGAGCAGGAGCAAAAGGGCGTTACAGTTCCTAGCAAGGCGGCAACAGAATTCGCTCCAATCCCGTGGTATCGTCCTAGTATCTTCTTGCTGCGTTCCGGGGGGAAGTAGCTTTGAATGTAACTGATAAAAAAGATTAGGACGCATAATAGGACTACAATTTTTATAACATCATAAATGAAAAACTGAATGCTCCCGATCCAGCGATTGGAGATGTCCAGCCCAAAATACGATAACGCACTTCCAATTATGTCATTCAGCCATTTCATGCCAAGAATCTGGTTCTGGAAAATATCCCAGATTGCTTTTAATACTTGCATTAACAAACCTTCTTTCTAAAAATGAAGTCATATCAAAATATGTTGATGTATTCTGCCTGTTAAAAGCCATCGAATAGATGGCCTCAAATGCAGCAATTATTTTCTTCTATAACCGTGTTCGCCGTTGTCAGTTCTTTCAGGAGAGCTATAGCATAAGCACTGCCTTTTTCACTCATTTTGTAATGTGTCCATTTGCCTTCCTGCCGGCTTTCCACTATACCTGATTCAACCAGAATCTTCATGTGGTAGGAAAGCCCAGACTGGCTCAAGTCTAACTGCTCCAGCAAAACGCAGGCGCATTTTTCGCCGCCGCGCAATAGTTCAAGAATCTGCAGGCGATTTTCATCACAAAAGGCCTTGAAAACTTTTGCGTGCTTCTTATAAATC
>JBAYOC010000240.1:0-3062 GCA_041678465.1 Anaerovoracaceae bacterium
AGGATTCCTACTTCGTTGCCACTGAGCCTCCGGAAGGTGATCATATCCTTCTCGGGATCCCTGTGTCGTACGGCGATGCCCAGTCTGTCACAGTCTGGATCTGTGGCCAACAGAAGATCCGGGGTTTCCAACTCTCTGCAGAGTGCCAGCCCGCGATACAAGGCTTCCTCTTTTTCCGGGTTTGGGTAGGAACAGGTGGGGAAGTTTCCATCGGGATGCTCCTGTTCCGGAACTACATGTATCTTTTTCACGCCGATTTCCGCCAGGATTCTCCTGACCGGCTTATTTCCGGTGCCGTTAAGTGGTGTAAAGACCACTTCCAGGTCCGCGCAGTCTACGCCGATCCTCTTGGCTTTTACGGCTTTCATATAGGCATCCGTTGTCTCCGAAGGTATTATGTGAATCAGCTCGTGCCTCTCCTCATCCCAAAACCGGCTCTCATTTATGCTTTCCCCTTCCTCGACCAATGTCTTCACACCGGTAAAGATATCCACATCTTCAATATAGCGGAGAATATTGGAGGCGGCATCCTGCGTCACCTGGCAGCCCTCGTCATTGTATACTTTGTAGCCGTTATAATTTGCCGGATTGTGGCTGGCAGTAATCATGATTCCTCCGGCACAGCCATAGTGCCTTACGGCAAAGGACAGTGCCGGTGTAGGCATAAGCTCCGGATAGATATAGACCTGTATGTCGTTGGCAGCCAATACTTCAGCAGCTTCCAGGGCGAACCGGGTAGAAAAGTTGCGGCTATCGTAGGCAATGGCTACTGCCGGCTCTTTTCCTCCGCTGCTGTGATGGCGGTTGATATAGTCGGCAAAACCCTGGGTCGTGCGCCTTACGGTAAATATGTTCATCCGGTTGGTGCCGGCGCCGAGAATGCCCCGCAGTCCTCCGGTTCCAAACTCCAGATCCCTGTAAAAGCGATCGTAGATCTCTTCCTTTGCTTCCTTGTCGCCGGAATTCTCTACCAGGCGATCCCCAAGTGATGTCAATTCTCTATGTAATTTGGGTGACATGGCGTGATGCGAGAGCCATTGCTCCATCTTGTCGAATGCATAGCCAAAACCCATATGATTCTCCATTCTGTCTCTCCTCTTCTAGTTGCTTTTTATAGTTCATTTCTCTGATACCCAATTTTATCACATTTCATTCTTTGTGAGAACATGAATGCAAGAATAAAGCCCGCGAGCTGCCGGCACGGGCAGGGAGCGGGCTTTCTTTGGTGGATCCTTGACAAAGGGCGGTGCAGGCCCCGCCCTTACGGATTCAAAAGATCCAATGTTTTAAATTTTAATATCAGGGTTTTGGGCTTTTCCGACTCCTCAAGCAGCACGCTGTATTTATCATCTAGAATCGCCTCTTTGTAAAGGTCCTCCATCTCCCCATCGCCCTCGGGCGTCAACCCGATGAGGCAGAGTGGAGGAAAGAGGACGCACCACCAATTCTCACCCTGACCTTGTCCGATCGTTACCGTCAAAGCATTGTAATTGCCTGCAGGAAAGGTAACGTCACCATAGGTTTTCTGCGGAATCCAGGCCACGTCCAGATTTGCCCTTACCGGATCGTCACATCCCTGCTTAGACAGAATTCCCCTAGCCTTCTTTTCTAACTCGGTAAGGTTTTCTTCAATAAATTCTTTTGATCTGTCGATGTCCAAAGTTACTTTGCTCTGCCCTGTGTCGGCGGTTGCCATGGTTTCCGCAGTCAGCCCTTCGTTGATGTTTTTTAGAAGTTCGTCTCTTACAATAAGCTTCAGCCTCTGGTCTTCCGAAGAGTTGCTGTTTGCCACTACATGAAAGCGGATAAAGTCTTCATTGGAGAGGACTCCTGCACTATCAGCTGTTATAAACCAGCTGTAGACAAAGAGAGACAATAGCAGGAAGAACATCAGTCGTATTTGATTTTTTCTAAGTTTCATAAAATATCCCCTTTTGCTCATGGAGAGAATACGTTTCTATTATTCTCTCCATGAAAGGGGAATCTTATAACTATTTTACGATCAGGATCTTCGAACCTGCTCTAATTTCTTCATGCTCTGCCAAATCGTTGATGGAACGGATACGGTTAACCGGGGCATGATATTTTTTCGCCACCCTCCAGACTGTATCTCCTTCTCTCGCTGAATATACGATGATGGCCGGACTCGGTCCTGCGCTTTCTTCCCGATCCAGAATGCTTACAGTATGTATCAATTCTGCAGAAGATTTGTCGAAAGCGAATCCGGAAACTGCGATTTCCGCATTCACTGCAATCTGTCTGTTGTTGATTTGGTCAAAGGATAGATTCTTTACTGCAGCCTGACAGTCGGGAACCACTTCGTCTCCGCACCCCGGGATATCCAAAGAAGCTCTGAATTCAAGTTCCTGATCGATGCTGAAGGGGAGCGTCCCGCTTTCGCCGCCTATGCAGACCACTCGGACGGGAAGAATCCCTTCCACCGTCACTCTGCCCTGGAAACTGTTCTGATCTTTGATCCTGGGCGTGCCGGAAATATAGAGAACTTGCTCCGCTTTTCCATACCGGTCAGGTACATCAACGATCTCCCGAATGGGAATATCCGCCACACTGCTTCCACAGTAACAGTTGAGTTCCTTAAGGGCCTTGTCGTATTCTACGTCTTTGGAATAGTGATACAGATCTACGATGCAGGGCTCCTGAACCTGTTGATAATACTCCAAGGTCGTTTCCACATCCATGTTCAGGCATAAGATGGTGCCATAACCATCGTCATCTCTTTTGACGGCCAGAGAGCAATCCAGTATATCGAAGAAGGTACGACCTGCCAGAAGGGGATAATCCATGCTGTCATCGTCCATTCGGATAAATTGGGTAAACTCTGTCTTACAGCTATAGGGTACCGGGCAACCATCGCTTCGATACAGGAGGTTCAAATATACAGATACGTTGATCATCGCTTTTTCGCCGCTGACTTGCTTATGATTCTCAACTAAGTTTACATTGAAGCAGAGGATTTTATCGATTTCCGGCGCTCCCTCCCTGAGCCGGATTTCCTCAGTCACCTCCATGATTTCAGTCTTGCGCATGGCGATATCTGTAAA
>JBAYOC010000241.1:0-3027 GCA_041678465.1 Anaerovoracaceae bacterium
AGGTGCATGAGTCGATAATAAAGGCATTGAGAGAAGAATTAAATGCGGTATTGCGGGATGCATAATGTAAGGGCGGGCGACCCGTCCCCATGCAGGGGCGGACGACCCCGTCCGCCCGTAGGGTGGACGACCCCGCCCGGAGGGAGGACCGTGTAATGGAAGAACGAAACAAAGTGCTGGTGAAAATCTATGGACAGGAGTTTACCATCTCAGGAGAGCAACCAAGGGATCACATCATCAAAGTGGCCGATCATGTTGATCGTGCCATGCACGAGCTGGCAAAAAGTCTACCATCGTGCTCCACATCCTCTCTTGCGACACTGGCAGCCGTAAACTGTGCAGATCAATACTATCGGTCCATCGAAAGTACAGATGAACTCAAAGCCAAAAACCAACAGCTGGAAAAGGACGCGCAGCACTACGTGCAGCTGTGGGACGAGGCGAAAAGGAACTTTCTGCAATACAAAGAAGACGCACAGTCTGCTGTAGAAAACAGAGAAGAACTGCTGAGAGCTTACGACGAAAAGAAGACGGAATACCGGGAGTTGCAAACAAAGTTTCAAGAGCTGCAACAAATGACCGATAGTTTGCAGCGCAAGAATGAAACCTTAAGCCAAAGAATAGCCTCTCAGGAGGACAAGAAGGGTTCTTCTGATTTGCTCATCAAGGAGCTTGAACTGAAATGTCGGGAGATGGAGAGTAGCTTTTTTGACCTTCAGATGGAAAATATTCAATTAAAAGGTGAACTGGACCGCTATAAAAAAATTGTGGAATCAGCAGAATAGAATAATATGAATGACAAAGCGTACAGGGTTTTAGAATATGATAAGATAAAGGAGCTTCTTCGTGAGGAGGCTGCTTCGTCCATGACGCAGAAGGTGATCGAAGGGCTTCTGCCTTCCGTGAATGAATATGAGATCGGAGAAAGAATGGCGGAAACCACAGAGGCGGTTTCCGTTATTATGCATAAAGGGGCGCTACCTCTCGGCGGTTTCTACGATATCAGCGGATGGGTACACCTTGCCCAAAAAGGCGGAGCTTTGACTATGAAACAGCTGCTGGAGGTCCTCTATAACCTTCAGGCAGCTCGTCACGCTGCCACTTTTCTTAAGAGCGATCTGCCCCCCTTGCGTAAGGTCGATCAGCTCGCTGCCCTGATCAGCATACAGAAGGATTTGGAAAGCGAAATTGATCGCTGCATCCTCTCGGAAGATGAGATGGCGGACAGCGCCAGCTCCGAACTAAAGACCATCCGGCGAAAGATTGGGCTGCAAAATGAATCCATTCGAAGCAAGATGAGCAGTATTCTCACCTCTGCCGACAACAAGAATCTATTACAGGATACGATTGTGACTATGCGGCAGGGTAGGTACGTGATTCCTGTAAAGCAAGAGCACAAAGGTCGTTTTTCCGGTATTGTCCACGATCAGTCCGCAACAGGGGCTACTCTCTTCATTGAGCCCCAGGCAATCGTGAACATGAATAACGAGCTTCGCGAGCTGGAGCTTGCGGAAAAAAAAGAGGTCTACCGAATTCTGGCCGAACTGTCCGCAACGGTAGGGCATGCAGGAGAAGAGATTAAAAACAACCAGCGTATTTTAGTGGAGCTGGACTTTATGTTCGCTAAAGGAAAGCTCTCCGCTAAAATGAAAGCAGAACCGCCGGAAATCAGCACCCAGGGAATCTTGAACATCCGGGAAGGCCGGCATCCCCTCATCGACTGGAAGAAGGTCGTTCCTATATCCGTTTCGCTGGGAAAAGATTTCGATACGCTCATCATCACCGGGCCCAATACCGGAGGCAAGACTGTCACCTTAAAGACCGTTGGTCTCTTTGTACTCATGGCTCACTCCGGACTTCATTTGCCAGCCGCACCCGGGACTGTTATTCCGCTTTTGCGGAAGGTCTATGCGGACATAGGAGATGAACAGAGCATTGAGCAGAGCCTGTCAACCTTTTCTTCACACATGAGAAACATCGTAGACATCGTTCGAGATGCCGATGACGACACTCTGATTCTGTTAGACGAGTTAGGAGCCGGGACAGACCCCACAGAGGGAGCTGCACTTGCCATTTCTATATTGAACGAGCTCTATGGGAGAGGCGCTAAGACCTTGGCTACTACTCACTATACGGAGCTGAAAAAATACGCCATCGCCACCTCGGGGGTTCAGAATGCTTCCATGGAGTTCGATGTGGAGACCCTGTCTCCTACCTATCGGCTGACCATCGGCACTCCCGGCAGATCTAACGCCTTTGAGATATCGGCGAAGCTGGGACTTCCCAACCACCTCATCGATCAAGCCAAAGGTCTGCTGGACAGAGGAGACATAGCCTTTGAAGATGTGATTACCTCCATTGAGAAGGATCGAAAGCTGGCAGAACAGGAACGTGACGAAGCCATGTTCCTCCGAATCGAGATAAAGCGGCAAAAGGAAGAGTTAGAGAAGCAGCAGCAGAAATTTGCAGAGCAGAAGGAAAAGCTTCTCGCCAAAGCCAGGGAAGAAGCCCGGGATGTGGTTCAGGAAACAAAAGAGCTGGCAGACCTGATTCAGAGCGAACTGCGAGAGTTGGAAAAATACAACGATCCCTCTCAATGGAACCGCAAACAGGAGGCGCTGCGCAGGGAAATCCGTGAACTACAGGATAAGCACAGAGAAAAAATAGAAGTTAAGCAAAACCTTAAGCCCGTGCGTCCGGATGAACTGAACGTCGGGGATACAGTTAGGATCCTCTCTCTGGACCAGAAAGGCGAGCTGATTTCTTTGCCCGATGACAAGAACGAGGTTCAGGTGCAAATCGGTCTCATGAAGATTAATGTGGGACTTAATAAGATTTCCAAGGTCCAGAACGGTAAAAGAGAAAAGAAAAAGCAAAATACACGCCATAGCAGTATGTATCAGAGCAAGGTGATCTCGGTCACGCCCAGCTGTAATGTAGTAGGAAAAGTGCTGGATGATGCCTTGATGGACGTAGATAAATACCTGGATGATGCCTTCATGGCGGGTCTTAAGGAAGTCACCATCA